>BNWE01000241.1 GCA_025998595.1 Alphaproteobacteria bacterium
AAAAATAAAGACATACCTCGAATCAAAAGATTTAAGATCGAAGTTCTTCTCTAACATTTTTTACTCCCCAATAAACTGGAAACCACAGAATCATACAATATGAATTGTTATGATTCTTCCAAATTCGTCCTACACAGACCACGCTGACGGTTGTAATTTTGTGGAGCTGGCAATGGCGAACAGTTCAGTCATGGCCCACACCATTGCGTCCAATCGATCTGGAGATTTGGATTTGGGCTCATAGGTAGCCATTTGCATCTCTAACTTATGAAACTGTCGCGCATGAAAGATCATTCTTTTCTGGTAGAGAATGACGATCGGCTCAGCTCTTATGGTCTTGGATTTGTGAGCGTAGACAGTTTTTATTTTTACGGAATCATCCAATGATTTCAGCAGATTTACCAACAAATCTCCTCCGGCGTTACGTTCCACGACTATCAGACGCGCTGAATACCTGTGATAGGCGTCCACAATGCGCTTTGCCCACAAAACCGCTTTTTGGCTGCCTTCATCCATTGTAAATATGCACTTCTGTGAATCCATAGTTTTCGGTGATATCTCGCAAAATGAAGGCGGGTAGTCCCATAATGTAAACACAAAACAAATGAAAAGGAGGGGCCTGATAGCAAGCTCCTCTTGGATGCGGTTATTTTACTTCATAACCATGTTTTGCGTGTCTGTCCCTCAGTAGATCTAGAGTATAGTGCTTGCTGGTCACATAAAGTTCCATCAGATGGTAATCAACAATGTCGTAGTCCCTAATGAATCTAGCATGCATATCTTCAACCAAGTCCAGCGGAGTTTTACCTTCCGCATTTCTTGCGTCGATGTTTGCATGACCAACATCCAAAAGAGTTTCGATAGCTTCGGCTTGGTTAAACCAAGCAGCTATGTGTCGTGCGGTAGCGCCGTTGCCATCCAATTCATCAACTCTGATTTTGTTAAGGTCAAACCAAGCAGCTATGTGTAGTGCGGTATTGCAGTTGCCATCCAATTCATCAACTCTGATTCCAGGAACAGCCAGTAATATTTTCATAATTTCTATACTGCTGCTACGGGCGCAACGAGCTGCTTCATGCAACGGCGTTCTGCCATTCCCACGAGGCGCAACGTTTTTTGCATTTGGATCAGCTTTGTTAGCGAGTAGAACTTTTACATTATCTATCACGGCGCACTCCGCTGCATAATGTAAGGGCGTTGAGCTATCTGTTCTCGAATTTACTTTCGCTCCCTGTTTGATGAGGGCTGCAACTGCGTCAGAATCTTCCCAACCTGCTGCATGATACAACTCTCTATTGAGCAACATCGGCTTTTGGTAGAAATCTTGAAAATACGCATGATTTTTAAAAGCATAAATTTCATAATTCATGCCAAGTATTTGTCTGACCTTCTCATTATCACATATTATCCCCATCAGGCGAATAATTACATCTCTCAGCATTCCATTGAATCCATTTGCAACTTCATATTGTGATTCAACAACGACAGGAGCGTAGACATCATCTTTAGCGGATGTATTTTCTTCCATCATAGCATCCGCTGACGGCAATGCTATTGTTCCAATCAATCCAAGAGCGGCAATGATTTTTTTCATATTTAGAACTCCATTGTTAAAAAATTAATAAATTATTGAATTATCATAATTCAATATTTGATGAAACATTATTAGCTTTTCTGAATGAAAAATGCAACTGTAAAAAAATAAAGACATACCTCGAATCAAAAGATTTAAGATCGAAGTTCTTCTCTAACA
>BNWE01000242.1 GCA_025998595.1 Alphaproteobacteria bacterium
GGTATTCCATTTCTAAACATAGGAAATAGTTCTATGGTAGTTACAACGTTGGAATTAGCGCAGAAAATAATAGACATTACAAACTCAAGTTCAAAAATAGAATTCATGAAATGCGATATAGGAGAAATCGAAGACCGAAAGCCAAATACTGATCTTCTGAAAAACGATCTGGGATTTGAGCCTTCCGTGTCTCTAGATGATGGCATAAAGAAGGTGGCAGAATGGCTTTCGACACAGAAACAATAGTTGACGAAGTCATTGAACTAACCAAACGACTAGTGGCGTGTTTTCCCGTATACGGATCTGATGGCATATCCGAAGCGCAGCAGATTGTGTGCGAGCAACTGAAAACAATTGACGGCATGGAAGTGATTGTGGACAAATACTCAGCCGATTCCATTAAACATCTCGATGGCTATATCAATGTCTGTGATTTTCAGGACATATATGCCAACTATGAAAGTGTACCAAAAACAAACGTGTACGGTATCAGGGAAGGCAGTGGACCGACACTAATTCTCAATGGCCACATCGACGTTGACATCGCTGGATCGACAAAGGAACAGAACGACGATCTTCGCAACACCACTGCTGACGACAGAATTTTTGGGCGAGGAACCACCGACATGCTTTGTGGACTGTCCTGTATGCTGATTTGCCTAAAGCATTTTCTCAAACATCATCAAGTAAACAACAAAATCGTGTTCATGTCCGTTTGTGACGAAGAAATTGGCGGCAATGGCACTCTCCGAGCCAACGTGACGTTGGATCCGTTTATTGCTTTGCTACCTTCTAAAGGGTATGCGAGTTCTGTCTTCGATGTTGAAGCTGTGACAACAAAAGGGAATGGATCCAACGTCACGTTGGCTATAATTGCTGAGCCGACTGAGTGCAAATACTGCACTAGATCGCTGGGATTTTCTTTATGATTCTCGTAATTGCAATGATTTAGCACATAGCAGAAAAATCTCACGCAATTTATCCGCAATAATTTTTCGAACAAAGCGCAGTCTATGTTGTTTTCCCAGAGCCACCTGGATGATGGTTTCAGAACAGTTTCCAGAAACTCAAAATTCCACACGTTGTTGATCACCGAGAATTCCATCGCGCCTATGACAATGTCATTTACCACTGCTCCAAAGTATACATCTCCGAAATCTATGAGATGATACTGCGCTCCGTCAAATATGATATTTTCATCGAAGAAATCAGCGTGTACAATCCCCTGTGTAGTCTTTTTTAATCGCTCGGCAAAAGCGGAATCCTGGCAATCTGCCAACATCATTCCATATAACTCATCCTGCTGCAGCTCAGCGCATGAATCAGCAACCTTCCGCAGAATGCTTTCTATGTGCTCGCAGTCACCGTATGGAGTATAGGCTTTTATTTCAATTGGTATACTGCTAGTACATCCGTTTCAAAATTCTTATCATTTGTTAATAGCATAACATTCTCCTATTTTTTAATTCTTTCAATCGTAACACCACACGCTTCTAGTTTTTGTACAACGGCGCAGTATCCCCTGTCCAGATGATACACCCTATCGAGCACAGTTTCACCCTCAGCAGCAAGAGCCGCCAGCACTAAACTAAAGGACGCTCTCAAATCTGTTGCGAAAACCGCGCCATTTCCTGGATTCCCGACGGATTTGCAGGCTCAGAGCATGGCAATGCTGTGTCTTGCCGATGGAATTTCCAATATTTACGAAACCAT
>BNWE01000243.1 GCA_025998595.1 Alphaproteobacteria bacterium
ATTGTTTGCTCATATTTTATTATCCTTTTCTTAATACTCAATTATAACTCTTTTCTTCCGCTCTCTGGAGCTGGTCTAAAAAACGGGGTGCATATTATTCAGATGTACATTGAATGACTTTATCGCACACAGACTCACCATGCTTATCTATGATATTTTTTCTTATGCGACAGATGATTTGCCTGACCTGATCTTCATTTATGGTTTTTTCTTCTTCTTTTCCTAATTCATCAGCTATTTGATGCCATTTTAAGCCGACCTTTTTGTGGTTCAACACAGCATCTATTTTGTTTTTTAATAACATTTTGAAGACAAAGAGTTGCGATTCAGCTCCTTTGTTTATGATTTTTGCATTGTTTAGATGCATTCCATCGGTTCTAACTAAAATGAAAGACCATTCTTCTTCTCGTTTTTCAATCTCAGCTTCTCGATTTGCGATCTCCTGCTCTCGTTTTTTAAGTTCGTTTTCTCGTTTTTCAATCACTTGCGCTTGTTCGTCTGCATCTATTCTACTACAGATGTCAAGTAAAGCTTCCTTAACCCACGAAGGTAGACTCTTATCTTCTAGAGATATTTTTTTTAGACATATTCGATTCCTTTCATTAGCTACCGAAACAACAAAAACACGTCAAACCATTCGACGTGTTGGCTTAAATTAATTTAAAAAATTAATAAAACCTTAACGAAATAATAGCGTATCTGATGGTGAGATGAATACATAAAACATAAAATTTTTAAAAAGCTTGCGAACGAAAAGCCTTTAAAACTCAAATATATATGTATGTGATGCTGTCGATTGTGATTGTTGAATATCGCCGAAAACAGCATAGGTACTTCCTGACGTTTGAAACATGCGGGTCAGCGAGCCGCGTTATTTCGCTAGCGTCAGAAACTTTTCGAAAATGGTGGTAGATGTGTAAGAAACCGGATAACTCAGAACGACAGTGCGAATTGGATCTGGATCTTGATGATATTTCCGAAGATGACACTGGAAATGAAGGAGAATTGGAGTGTCTTAAGGCAGAATATGTGAAGGCCAAGCTGGAAACCGAAAAAGAACGTTGTAAATTTCTTGAAATCCGCGTGCAAACGGCTTTGGGCAAGCTAATTCCGGCAGATGAAGTGAAAAGCGCAATGTTTGCGAAGGGACGAATCATTCGCGATGGCATTCTGAATATTCCTGATCGTATCGCGCCTCTGCTAATAAATAAGTCTGACGCATCGGAAATTCACGGCATTTTGATGCGCGAACTACGCGATGTTCTAACGGAATTAAGTAGGGATGACCAAAATGGTTGATCTATCGTCATACAACGCAGGGTTGCAACCTGATTCCATTTTAAAAGTTTCGGATTGGGCAGACGAGCATCGTATTTTGTCGCAAACGGCATCGTCGGAGCCTGGAAAATTTCGCACAGATCGCACTCCATATTTAAAAGAAATAATGGATGCATTGTCGCCATCGTCTCCAATTGAAAAGGTTGTTTTCATGAAAGGTGCACAGGTCGGCGGAACTGAGGCAGGCAATAATTGGATCGGATACATCATTAACCATGTTCACATTTAATTTTCCACGGGTCGGTTATAAACCTTACGCTTTAGCGTGAACTGTTTTAACAACATATTTCATAGCTATCGCTTGATAATAGTTGTCTAAAAATAAGAGAACATGTAGCGAGGCTTTTAGC
>BNWE01000244.1 GCA_025998595.1 Alphaproteobacteria bacterium
GTGGATGACTCTTGTCCAACTGATCCATCAGGGAAGCTAAAAATAAATGAGACTGCCTAGATTCTGTCTTTTCCGGTACCATTTCTTGCAACCTTTCTGCTAATTCCAAATCAAATCTTGCAATTATTATAACATAAAAATCAATCCAACGCACTCAAATTTTAATAAAAAAACCCTTCTTCAGGGACGACTATATACTCCTTACAGTTGAGAAGTTGGTTTTCTTTTTTCTGGATTCTACGGCCCTTCGGGCCTCTGAATGACGAGAAACTCTGAAATTACCGTCATCCAGAGGAGCGAAGCGACGTAGGGATCAATCCAGTGGAACAAAAATCCACATTCTCAGTTAAATTGTGTATAGTACGACATTCTAGTCATTTAACGATCCCATTACTCCTCATCCGCAGGCTCTTCCTCATCCGCAGGCTCTTCCTCAACCGCAGGCTCTTCCTCATCCGCAGGCTCTTCCTCAACCGCAGACTCTTCCTCAGTAGCAGGCTCTTCCTCAACCGCAGACTCTTCCTCAGTAGCAGGCTCTTCCTCAGTAGCAGGCTCTTCCTCAGCTGCCGGCTCTTCCTCAATCGCTGACTCATCCGCTGTCTGTTTTTCCTCTTCTGCTGTCTTTGCAACAATAAGCGAATTTGTATTTGCTGCAGTTTTTATCCTAGACTGCTGTCCATATACTCTTGGTGTTTGTACATGTACCATAGCCCCGTTCCCATATCCAGACGTTTTCTTACTTGTCATCGCAGGCCTGCCCCCCATATCCAATCGTTTTTTGCTTATTAAGGCATGTCTGCCCCCATATCCAGTCGTTTTCTTGCTTATCAACGCAGGTCTGCCCCCATATCCAGTCGTTTTCTTGCTTATTAAGGCATGTCTGCCCCCATATCCAGCCACTTTCTTGCTTGTCAACGCAGGTCTGCCCACATATCCAGCCACTTTCTTACTCGTCAATGCAGACCTTTTTCCACGTCTAAATGTTTTTTTATTTGTCATCGCAGACTTCTTCCCGTATCCAGACGTTTTCTTACTTGTTAACGTCAGGGCAGATCCGTAATTTGCCTGCAAACGCTCTCGCCGCATTGAATGAGCTTCAAACAATGTAACCAACATCAATATCATGATGCCGGCACAACAAACAAAATTTTTCATTTTTTCCTCCCATATATAAAACATACTACGCATTATAAGACAAAAAAGAAAAATAGTCAAGAACAAGCGTCGTTTTTTTGAAAAAATCACATAAAATACAAGAAGGCTATTTATCACTACTGCAGCGCCACTTCAGAACTGAGATTAAGCAATGCACCGCATCAATTCTATTGGCACACATGGAATATTAGTAATCAATAACCATGTTCACATTTAAATTTTTGCGCCCTGCAGCATCTCAAACTCCATTGTCAAAAAGTGGCAAAAACCTATTGATGAACATGGTTAATCACTTTCTTTTGATGAAAAATGTGGTTTTGTCGCTTAAAAATCCAAAAATACCTTTGTTTTTTACTTGACTTCAACGACGAATTGCCACATATACTGCTTCCCCACTATGATTTACGGTAGTTTTGTCTTATAATGCTAGTGTTTTGTAAAGGGAAAAATCATGATATATCCGGAGTCATTTAGAAAGAAAGTATTGGAATATATAGATAGCTTCTACACGCAGTCATATGTGTCCAAGTTG
>BNWE01000245.1 GCA_025998595.1 Alphaproteobacteria bacterium
CCAAGAAGAGATTAAGAGGGCTCATAAATCCGCGACGATAAAGCGGATAGAGGCTTATGGTGGTACGATACTTGCGGTGCAAGACACGACCGGCGTCAATTACAATGGTCATAGCAAAACAGAGGGGCTTGGCTACAATTGCGATAAGACATTAGGGATAAATCTCCACAGTTGTTTGGCTGTAACGCCTGATGGAGTGGTTCTGGGTGTGCTAGATCAATCGTCGCATACACGTCCCGAAAGAAAAGATGACTCCGGAACGCGTGATACGAAAAAGCCTCGAAAGATCGAAGACAAAGAAAGCTATCGCTGGCTGGAGACGCTGGAAAAGAGCAACAGCGGTATACCACCGGAGATAAAGGTTGTCAATGTATGTGATCGCGAAGGCGACATGTACGAGCTGTTTGAAAAAGCATCGACAACTAACCGATTGTTTTTGATACGAATAATACAAAATCGCATGACAGTTGATGATCAAAAAATCATTGATGAAATTAAGCGAGGAAGTTTTCAAGATCAAACAAAAGTGAGTATTCCCAGAGATTCGCGCAGAAATATCAAGGCGAGAGAAGCGACATTGGAGGTAAGTTTTCGTAGTTTTGCAGTAAAGAAACCTGCAATATTGAAAAGCAATAAGGAGTTGCAAGATTCAGTAACGATGAACGTAATTTATATCAAAGAAAAACAAGAGGATAAGCAACATGAGCCCATCGAATGGCTATTAGCAACCAACGATTCCGTGAATTCTTTTGAGGAAGCTTATGAACAGGTCGGATATTACGTACAACGATGGAAAATAGAGCGTTTTCACTACGTTCTCAAAAGCGGATGCACCATTGAAAAAATACAGGAACGCAGCGTTGATAAGATAGTGACGCTTATTTTGATGTATTCGATCCCGGAACTTCCTTGCGCAACTTTATTGGACGACGATGAGTGGAAAATCCTGTATTGCGCTGCAAATAGAACAAAAATAGCTCCATCAGAACCATATTCCATAAAAGATGCAGTAACATACTTAGGACAATTGGGGGGACCCAAAAGAGCTCCCAGCGACGGACCTCCTGGACTAAAAATCATTTGGATGGGAATTATTGCTTTACGTACCATTCTCGCATACAGAGACTTCATCAAATGAATTTTTTGTGGGTCAAGTTTAGGGTAGTGAGGATGGTGTTGGTGTGCCAAGACGAAGGCACGATGAAGATGGAGGAGGGCCCTCCGATAAGGACTGTCCAAGCAGACTTATCAAACCACCTTGCGGTGCTGGATAGCGAAAGCTACTGGTGCTGAGCGGCAATGGAAAAGGCATTTTGAAATGTCAGGTGAGTTGTAGAGAGATCAACGAAAGTAAACTGTCCGATGAGGCGTCGATAACTCAAAGGCTTCGTTAAAACATAGCTCCCAGCGCTGGCTATGGACAAGCGCAGAGACCAACTTGGGCGAGACTGCGCAGCGAACGGCGTATAGGCAGGATGACTCTACAACAGGCTTCATCGGTGCAACTTGGGAACTTGCATGGCGGAAAGCGTCTTTTAAAAAGAGGCTTCATGCAGTGGCGGATGAGCTCGTAGTTAGCAATGAAGGCGATGAAAGTCGCTGGAGCGAAGGGGCTCAGTTATTTGCCTTTTATTTCGGTGTAACTGTGAAAACAGGAGGCATTCTGACGAAAGCAAATAACAAG
>BNWE01000246.1 GCA_025998595.1 Alphaproteobacteria bacterium
TCTTGGATTCGGCAAATTTATCGCGGATGCGCTCGCCCGTGAGTTCGCGTTCATATTGGGCAAAGCTGAGCAGCATATTCAGCATTAATCGACCTGACGAACTTGCGGAACTAAAGGATTCCGTCACTGTATCGAACATTACATCGTTGCTATCGAAGGTATTCATGATACTTGCGAAATCAAGCAAAGATCTGGAAAGTCGGTCTAATTTGTATGTAACTACGCAATCTACTCTGCCATATTCGATATCCTTCAGTAACTCTGTTAGCGCAGGCCTGTTCATGTTTCCGCCGGAAAATCCTCCGTCATCGTAGTGTTGAGGTAGAATAATCCAGCCTTTTCCTTGTTGACTTCGAATGTAGTTTTCGGCAGCAATACGCTGAGCATCAAGGCTATTGAATTCTTGCTCAAGACCTTCTTCGCTGGATTTTCTTGTATAAATTGCACACCGCACAAGCGTGATGTTGGATCCATTATTTTTGCTATCTTTGTAAGTTTTCATTTTGTTATTCCTTTATTCCAAAAAACTTTAGCCCATTCCATTTTGTTCCTGTGATTTTCGTAGCTATGGCGGACAGTGACTTGAAGACCTCGCCTTCGAAGGAAAATCCGCCGTCTACAACGACGATTTCGTACGTTTTATCGTGGTATTCTTTAACGATCTTTGCGCCAATCAACGGTTTGTACTTTTTCTTTACGACACTACCGTTGATGTTCGTGGACAGCTGATCCATCCGTTTACGCGTATTTTCCGGAAGCCCGCCAAAGGCGAGCTCCTGGATCTTGTAGGCAATCTTTGGAACAAGATAAGATTTGCTGTAGGACATCGGTTCGTGGTCGTAAAACGTTCCCCACAATTTAGTAAGCTCGTCCACTGATTTACTTTCCAACGCCAAAATCTGCTTTAGTACCTTAAAATCTTCAGTCACCTTTACTCTCCAAATGGTCAATATTTACATTCCCTATTAACTCTCCGTTCGCGACTAAAGTCAAGCATCTTATCGTAGTTTTTCTCTCTATCTTGAGCGTTTTTTACTTTTATATGGCGTTGAATTCCTCTGAATATCAATTTTGCCAATTGAGCAGGTTTCGAGTCTATCTCAGCTGCTTTCTTAGATTGCTCTTTCTGTGTGTCAGTCATTTTTATTCTCCATAATCTTTGAAAAAGGACCGATATCCATTTTTAGTATCCTTTCATTAATTTATATTTATAACTACGCTTCGTATTTTTTTGCCTCATGCCATTATTGTCAACTGTTTCGCGCTTTTGGAGGCGGATGTGAGAACAAAAAAGATTTTCTGAACATGAATCCAGAGGCCAGAAATTTTTGTTGTCCATATTTCGATGGATGCTTGACAGGCGTTCGTGCCCTGAATTTCGAGTAGTCGATGGCACTTTTGGAATTTATCTTGCATTTTAAATATCTTGTCCCGTCGTGTCCCGTCCCTGTCCCAAAAATGGCATCTAACTTATTGATTTTATTGAATGGGACAGAAGGACTGGGAGGACATGCGAAAAACAGTATATATGTTTTTTTTATTTTTTTGAGAATAGAAAAAAATAAAGGTCTGTCAAACGAAGCTTTTCCAAAAAACACATATATAAAAGAAACCAAAGGATAATATACTATTATACCTTTAGGTATACTCTCCTCCAATTTACATGATACATAATATAT
>BNWE01000247.1 GCA_025998595.1 Alphaproteobacteria bacterium
TACAGTATGGGCTCCCCTTGTGTACCTTTCTCTATCATTCATCCTCTGAGTCTAAAACTTCTAATACGCTAAAGCAATTCACGCTAAAGCGTAAGGTTTATAACCGACCCGTGGAAAATAAACTTAATGATCGACCACGGAAAGTGTTAAACTTCAAAACACCTCGAGAGGTCTTTGTGGCAAATCGGATTGTTTCGCCCCTTGATGCACTTCGTTTCTGAATGGGCGATTCGGCTATACGTTTATTAAAAAAATCCGGACATCTGACAAAAAATAGGTAAAGTAATTCGCATAGGTATACTCCAAAAAATCGCTGATCACATATTTCCCATCATTGTCGCTAAATGCAATTGTTTTCAGCACTTTTAAATCTTTCAGAAGCTGTTCCTGCATCCATTCGAAATCCTCAACAACATTTTTGTATTCTGCGTTTTCTTTTGGCCAACTTTTCGCGAGTTGCGAAAAATCCTGATACGCCCTTATGCATGCCATAAACTGTTTAGGTTCCGTAAAACATACTCCATAAAACAATTCGCTTTCATATACATCGAGAATCTTATCCATCTGCTCTTTTGACATTCCGTTTTTTGCACTTTGCTCCAGTAACTCGATGAGATGAACATATGCTTTTTGATAGGCAACAATACTATGTGGATCTTTTTCAGCGGTATTCTCCACCTGAGAACAACCACAGAGGAAAAACAATAAAATTAAAAAAAGATTTTTCACAAAGCTAACTCATCATTACATTTTTCCATTATAAACTATGAGAAGTTAAAAAAAGATGTAGAACTTGTATCTGGTCGAAGTTAAGAAAATGGCAACTCAGTCGCTGACAGCTACGAAAAGTTTCACAGCTTTGGAGGCATTAAAAAAAACAATAGGTTAGGGAGCTGTTATCTGCCTGTGCGAAAAAAACATTTCGCTTTCCCGTGAAGTTATAGCTATTCCGATTGGATATCTGTAATTGATATCGCCAATTAGATTATGATAGAATTGTCCCAATGAAAGAGGATGGATTATTATGGGTAGAGGAATAGGCGCAGTTGTACAACTTGAGTTTTCTATGGAAAGCTTTAGTTGTGAAAGAGACTCCAAAGAGTATTTTTCTGATGGCTTTTTTGATTTCTATAACTGCGGAAAAGATGATCGCAACCACATTTTCAAAATCAAAGAAGATTTTCTGCTTGCAAATTACGGAGATTTTCTGAGTGAATTTTATCAGACCATAGGTGAAAATCTGTTGGAGTGTACGGAGATTTCTCCCGATGATAGCTTATTGAAATTAAAAGATATGAGTTCATTTGTTGGGGCATTTGATCGTAGGTCTGGGGTCCCGTCTATAACTACTTCGCGTTATGATATTTCTGTACTTGGCGGTGATAGTAGATCGTCATGGCTTTTTTATCTAGGCAGCTATAAGGCTGATCTGGAGGAATATAGTACATTTACACATGTCGAGAGAATGCTCGCAAAGGCAATGAAAAATCCGCTTGCAAAATTGGTAAAATTCTGCATACGCGGTTGATTCGATTTTACAAAATACGAACACTAACCATGTTCACGAATAGGAGCTAATTTAAAGATTATGTTAAAGAGTGAGGTAGGCTTCCAGTTTGTCTATTATTTTGAACAGGCTAGATGCAAGTTCCAAAGAGCTGATGCAATGACTATCATCT
>BNWE01000248.1 GCA_025998595.1 Alphaproteobacteria bacterium
TCCGCGACAGAACGCACGCGAGAATGAATGAAATTCATCCGAAGGATCCCGTTTTGCTCGGATTCTGCTCCCAGATAGAGTTGGATTCAGCTGTATCTCAGATTAAGAAAAGTAATACTCCAGAAGAAAATAAATAGGAAATCATATGGATTTTTTCAGCGATAGACATGGTGCGAAACCGACTATATCCGAGGATTTTTTAGGAGACACGGAGCGCAGAACCGCAGTGTACTCAGATGTATATGAGGATTCGAGTACCGGATCGACGACAAAAATACCGGATAGAGGAAGGTTACGCCACATGTCTGATATATGCGATCTGGACGATCTTGAGAAAGCCGCGCTTGGCGCGTTTTGTGGCGGCAATCTTGGCGAGTTATTTCTGGAATACCGGGAAGATGAAGTCATTCGTCTGGAAGATGGCGTTGTGCAGACTCCAAGCTTTAGTAGCAGAAGAGGTTTTGGTCTCCGAAGCTTTTCCGGAGATTCGTCCCGTTATTCCTACTCATCTTCTCTTGATGTGGCGTCTGTAAATAAGGCAGTTGCCGTTGTTAATGCAGGATTTTCCGGAGATTGTGCCGGTATTTGCGTGAAATCGTCTGATTCTTCCCGAAAAGCATTGTATGAGCCTCATCGTTTTGTTGATTCCATCACATTGGAAGATAAAATAAATTTTCTGAAATCTATGGATAGCTACGCTCGTTCAAAATCTCCGGATATCAGACAGGTGGTCGCTGTTTTGGCCAGCTCCTGGCAGGTGGTGAATATCGTAACTGATTCTGGCGAAAAATCCGTCGACTTCAGACCGTTAGTGCGACTAACACTGTCCATCGTAATTGAAAGAAATGGACTGATGGAAAGCGGCGTCCATTCCGGTGGCGGTCGACACGATTATCAATCGCTGGTTTCCGAGTCGGTCATGAAGGCATATGTGGACGAAGCACTGCGGCAGGCGAATGTAAAGCTGGAGGCCATAAAAGCGCCGGTGGGAGAAATGCCAGTCGTGCTCGGAAATGGCTGGACAGGCATTCTGCTGCACGAGGCAATTGGTCATGGCCTCGAGGGAGACGCCATTCGCAAAAAAACTTCGTCATTCCATAATCTTCTGGGAGAATGCGTGGCGTCGTCTGGTGTGACAGTTGTGGATGATGGCGCCATCGAAAATCGCCGTGGATCCATTAATGTGGACGACGAAGGAACTCCGTCTGCACGCAATGTACTGATAGAAAACGGAAAGTTGGTTGGATTTATGCAGGATCGCATGAACGCGAAACTTATGGGATCACCGGTCACTGGAAATGGCCGCAGAGAGAACTACGAAAGCCTTCCGATTCCGCGCATGACGAATACTTTCATGCTGTCCGGAGATCATTCGTTTGATGAAATGGTCTCGGAGGTGAAAAATGGAGTATTCGCGAAATCTTTTTCGGACGGACAGGTGGACGTCGCATCTGGAAAGTTCGTGTTTTCGGCATCGGAGGCATATCTGATAGAAAATGGCCGAGTGACAACTCCGATCAAGGGGGCGATGCTAATAGGCGATGGTCCAAGCATTTTGAAAAAGATTTCCATGGTTGGAAATGATTTTGCTCTGGATCCTGGAGTTGGCACCTGCGGAAAAGATGGCCAGTGGGTTCCGGTTGGAGTTGGAGAGCCGAGTA
>BNWE01000249.1 GCA_025998595.1 Alphaproteobacteria bacterium
CCGAAGCTTTACCATTAAGCTACACCCGCATCTTCATACGTACATAATTTATTAGAATACTAATCCTTTTGCAAGTATTTTATTTTAGTTAATCTCGAAAGAATTCGTTCCTTCAAGATTGTAAGTAGAGGGTCCCCAAAACCGCCAAAAACGTTATGGTGTTCTCATTGGTTATCTGTGGATTGAGTGATTCACCTACCGCTGCTACTTAGCGATTTTTGAGCGGCTTCAAATAAAAAGAGTGCCATCAAATTGCTTCGATGGCACTCTTCGTGAAATTCCTAATGCAATCACATGTTTTTAGATGTGGGATAACTCTTAGAAAAGGTTCCAGCCATATTGTTGGTTATACCATTGTTGGTTATACCATTGTTGGTTATACTGTTGTTGGTTATGCTGTTGCCATCTTTTTGACAAGTCTATATTTTTCATAAGTTTGGCAAACGTATCGAAATTTACATATTTTCCCTTAGGGCCCATCGCTCCAACAACTCTATCGAACGATGCTTTATACAAAAATGAATTTCTTCCGTAATTTGTGTAAAATATATTGTTTTCCCGATATTGTGGCATATCATACACTTGTCTGTCTATTTTTCCCATTAGAGACGCAAATATTTCTGGAGCCGTGCTTTTATATCCATTTAATAAACCGACTACATAAGGAATGTTATCATCATTGTTACAAAGCAACTTATAACAATCGTCGGCAGCTGTGTATTCCTTATCAAAAACAAACTTATCGCCAAATCGATCAGTATCTATGAATGTTACAGTGTCTTTTTTTTGATCAACGAAAATATTTCCAGTAAGCGCATCTCCGTGAGTTGTTTCAAGTTTGTGGAGATTGGCCATACCTTTTCCAGCCAAAAATCCAAGATCAAATGATGTTTTTGTATTTCCTTTATTGGTTTCAAGAAGTTTACTTAATTGAGTTCCGCTGGCCTCTTTCATTAACTCCATATGGACTTTATACTTTCCAATTTTATATGGCGAATTCACCAAATTTACTTTTTTGTTTCCGTACGTAGGATCGAAGTCCGCAAACTGAATTGGATAAGCCAAAACAACATTTTTTGATTTTAGTTTTTTCTGTGTATTTTCAAGTAACTTAATTTTTGCATCATCAAATCCACCGCCAAGATAAGGTTGGTACAAACCTATCTCTTTGGTCTTATCAACAGTCCTTACGATATAGTTTTCACCTCCAGCTTTTGCTCGAAAAAGCTGTGGTGCTCCATACAATCCTCTTTCTATGTTGTGTTCACATTCTGTCATTTCACGGATAACTGTCGCTTGCGTTCCCAAACACTTCGCAGCAAAAACTTCTGCCGCTAAGTTGCTGACGGGTCTTTTATAATCAAAATGCAATTCATTCTGTAGTTCCTGCTCTTTCCATGTTAGCCATTGTCCTTGCATTTGCTGTTGCGCTTTCTTCGCATCAGCAATTCTCTTTGCATTTGCCGCCGCTTCTGCTTCCTGACGCTTCTTCAGTGCCGCTTCTGCTTCCTGACGCTTCTTCAGTGCCACTTCTGCTTCCTGGCGCTTCTTCAGTGCAGCTCTTGCTTCCTGACGCTTCTTTCGTGCAGCTTCTGCTTCTTGACGCTTCTTCTTTCGTGCAGCTTCTGCTTCCTGACGCTTCTTTCGTGCA
>BNWE01000250.1 GCA_025998595.1 Alphaproteobacteria bacterium
CCTCTTCAAGCTGTTTATGTTTGTGAACACTGCAAAAGAAATATTGAAAACCATCACAAAACTGAAATGCTCCGACGAGGAAGATGGGAATCAACGCAGCGAGACATCGCACACGAAAATTCTTCCAACGAAGGAGACCAAAAAGTAAATGCCCATGCAGCACGCACCGTAGGGTTTCATTTGTCTAGTTTGTACTCGCCTGTTGGTTGGCTCAGCTGGGGAACGTGCGCACAAAATTACGAGATGGCCAAAGACGACGAGCAACTTCTGAAAGCTTGGACCAATACAACTCTTGGTTTGCCATGGGAAGAGAAAGGAGACGCGCCAGATTGGGGAGTTTTGTTCGATCGGCGTGAGCCATATCGCATTGGTTCGGTTCCAAACGGCGGATATGTCCTCACGGCCGGAGTCGATGTGCAAAACGATCGTCTCGAAATTGAAATTGTTGCTTGGGGACCGCGCAAAGAAAGTTGGCCGGTGGATTATCGCATTATTTACGGCAGTCCGTCTGAACAAAAAACTTGGGTTGCGTTGTCCCACCTTCTTCAGGAGGAATTCGAAGGCGAAGACGGGACGCATCGCAAAATAAATATGATGGCCATCGATGCTGGATTTTCCACACAGGAAGTTTACGGATGGGTTTGAACTCAGTCGATTCACAATGTGATGGCCATAAAAGGAGTCGACAATTCTTTGGTTCCGCTGAACGCGCCCACAAAAGTCGATGTGAATTTTCACGGTAAAAAATTGAAACATGGCATTCGACTCTGGAAAATTGGCGTGTCCATGATCAAAAGCGAAATTTACAACTCACTGAAAAGTCGTAGAAATGAAGGTGCATGTCTGATGCATTTTCCGGAATATAACGCCGAATATTTCAAGCAGCTCACAGCTGAACAACTTGTGACCAAAATTGTAAAAGGATATCCAAAACGCGAATGGCAAAAAATCCGAGATAGAAACGAAGCTCTCGATTGCCGTGTTTATGCTCCTGCTGCTGCCATTGCGCTTGGCATTGATCGCTGGTCAGAAAGCAAATGGGAACAGCTGGCAGGAGCAAAAATACAAAAAACAACAATAGAAGCTCCTATAAAAGAAAATCGTGTGGTACAAGTTGCACAAATTTCAGCTCAAAGACAAATGCAGCCGCCACGCTCAAGAATAGTTAGAAGTAGTTTGATGAAAAACATAATCACTTGGAGTTTGAGAATGGGAAAAGAAAATAGCACACTGGAATTAATTTGGACTGGTAAAGAAAACCGTGTTTGTCCGAAGCCTATGATTTTGGCAGAAGATAAGGAGAAATCAGTAAATCCGGAAGAAGCTAACGGAAATATGCTCATACACGGGGATAATTTGTTGGCACTGAAAACGCTCGAAACCAAATATGGCGGCCAAGTGAAATGCATTTACATTGATCCTCCATACAACACCGGAAATGCTTTTGAGCACTACGATGACAGACTTCAACATCCCATATGGCTATCGCTGATGAGAGATAGGTTGGAAATACTCAGAAATTTATTTTCCACGGGTCGGTTATAAACCTTACGCTTTAGCGTGAATTGCTTTAGCGTATTAGAAGTTTTAGACTCAGAGGATGAATGATAGAGAAAGGTACACAAGGGGAGCCCATACTGTA
>BNWE01000251.1 GCA_025998595.1 Alphaproteobacteria bacterium
TCTGGATTAAAATTTCCAGACACGTTTTATCGAGGAGGCGGAAGGATATCTTGCCATTTGTCTACAACATGAACTGGATCATCTGGATGGAAAGGTTTATATAGATAGATTGAGCCGTCTAAAACGCTCCAAAGCCATCAAGAGATACAAGGATCTATTGGAAAATGGACCATTGGCTGTTGAAGACGATGATGAAAACGATAAAAATCAGCAATAAAATACATTTTTCATAGTCATGTAAATTAATAACTAAAAAAAAGACAAAACAATGCTTGCTTTTTTATTTCTTTTGTTGTATGCTTTTAAAAGATTTACGATGATTTTGTTATCTTGACATGGGTGTGTTGGGGGTTGGAGTAAATTAATGTTTATATGGAGAAAAACATGAGTAAAGTTAAAGTTATTGCCGTTCTTGTTTTGTGCGGAGTCGTGTCGTCACTGGATGCTGTGGAGAATTATGACATTGAAACCGGATCCAACCTTAGCAAACTAGATGAAGATGTTGTCGGAGAGGTCTTACAGTCTACGGTTCATACTTTCGTTGATGGAGGCAGGTACACTGAAAGAGAACGCCGCAACGCGCATAAATTGGCGAGATTTTTAATTGAAAAGGGAGCTGCTGATTATGATGCATTGCATTATCTTTGGGATGACTTTTATGCTACAGATGTGATTTACACAAACGATGAACGAAAAGAATTGACGCTTCTAATGCAGAACACTGGTAAACTTGATATCAATTATGTCTGGCCGTCTTGTCCACCAAATGCTTATGCAACGGTTCGTGATATGAATCGAGACGTAGAGAATGATCAATTTCTAGAACATATAGGCGCAAAAAAGTTTAACGATTTATCGCAGAAGGAGAAAGATGAAGCCATAACGCGAATTGCTAATGATAGAATCCCAAGGTAATGATGCTTCGTTAATGATCTTCTTGAAAAATGCTAGTATGATGATAGCGATTGGTATGGATTATATCACATGAATATCATTTTTATGGGAACGTCGGGCTTTTCTCTGAAAGCTCTGGAAGCTATGCATCGGAAAAAGCTCAATGTGGTGGCTGTGTATACGCAGCCTCCTAAACCATATGGACGGAGTTTAAAAGTCCGAAAATCGCTGGTGCATGAGTTTGCGGAAAACGTAATGCAAGTGCCGGTTTACACTCCCAAAAGTCTGCGCAAGCTGGAGCAGCTGGAGATATTTGCGGCGCTGAAGCCGGATCTAGCGGTTGTTTCGTCCTATGGCTTGATCATTCCCCAGAATATTTTAGATGTGCAGACTCACGGATTCATCAATATACACGCGTCGATTCTTCCGCGATGGCGGGGCGCGGCTCCCATACAGGCAGCGATCCTGTCCGGAGACAAAGAAACTGGCATTAGCATCATGAAAATGGACGCTGGAATCGATACCGGAGATATCATATCAATTAGATCGCTGGAAATTACGCCAAAAACCAATCACGGAGAATTATCCGAGAGACTCGGTCTATTGGGGGCGGAAATGATCCTGGAAACAATAAATAATCTCGAGGAAAATCTAGCAAATGCGCGCAAGCAACCGGAATCCGGAGCTACATATGCAGCAAAAATCTCGAAGGAATCCTGTAGAATTAATTGGAGCGATCC
>BNWE01000252.1 GCA_025998595.1 Alphaproteobacteria bacterium
TTCTCTTTTGCTGTCACTTCTAGCCTCCGATAGTAAAACGTATTAATTCTACCTCTTTCTAGCAAAATTGTTTAACCCTCTCTTCTCATATCTAAAATATTTAAAAAATTTTATGAAACGCCCGTGGCAGACGCTGAAGTTGTGTAGTCATGGCATCCAGTCAAAATTCCAAGCATCACATCACTGCTCAAAGCGCTTGTGGTGCCACTGAAATAGTCGTCGTAGCGCGATAAAATACCAAAAATGAAAGGCAGATCGCCGGAATTCAAAAATTTATAGTGATCTAAATTGTTTGAAATTTCAGGACAAATTGTTGATGCGTCTGGTATATCGTTCATTTCTGCAAAATCATCGACCAGAAAATTTATTTCGGCTTGTTTTTCTGCAAAAACTTGAGATACCGAATCCAAACTACTCAATTTTGAGGCAGAAACCGCTGACAATCTGCTATCTTTAGCAGTTAGAAATTCAGTTTGTTTTGCCGTGCCAAGGTTATCAATTTCTTTGAGTTTTTCGCTGCTACACTCTGATATTTCAGGTGCTTGCAGCACGCGCATTTTCTGCTTCTGCTACACTGGCAAAAAATTAACGCGCGTGATGTAATTGCTGGGTCCAGCGTCACGCTGGTTTTCAACGTCAATTTCAAGGCCATCGACCAGAGTTTCAGCTCTGAAACTGTGCACATACCAGTGCAAAAATTGTGCATAGTAGCTGTTGGCGTTTGTTATGTAATAGCTGGACGTGTATACAAGTATCGCGACAGTTGTGTTGGCAGGCACGTTAAAGCTGGCTGTTCCTGCAAAATTACTGGAAGATGCAGACGTTACGTAAATATTTTGCCAGCTGATTTCTTCGTTTTCTGCATTTGGTGTTCCAACTAAAACCGATCCACCATCTGAGTAGCAGCTTCCGCCGACTTTAATCCCTAACCCCGCTTCATTTTATACTGCCCATCGTGTTTTTGGCTCATTTTTGAGTATTTTCTGCAAAAATATAGACCACCTAATTAACTGCATATTGCTCAACAATAAAATCTGAAAATTCAGGCAAAAGCGGTGTAGGCATACTAAACTAGAGCGGAGTTAGGGTTTAATCGTTGTGGCAATTGCTAGATCAGTAGTGTTTTTAATAAAAAATACGCCAAGCGCAGCGTATGGATATGTATACATGCTCGAACTACTCTGATATTTCAGATACATTTCTCTTTGAATAAAATTTCCCATTGATCCCTGCAAAAAGCACAAACTCGGCTTCTTGTAAAATCCTGCATATTCAGTCGTGTATCCGTGGGTTCCGGCCAGAAGTTTCAGCATTTCATTGGCTGCGCTGGCAGAACCAAGAGTTCCTAAATCTGTTGAAAAACTTCCAACTCCGTAACTGTAATCGTTGTAGCGTGATAAAATACCGAAAACAAATGGCAATGCACCATCCTGCACAAATTTTACTCTGTTTCCTTCTTTTGTTATTTCCTTCAAAATTGAGGATCCTGTCGGGACATCGTTCACGGCTGCAAATTGTTCAGTAAGCGCTGTAAGCTCTGGCTTTCTAGACTCAACCAAATTAATTATCGATATTAGATTTTCATTTGTAACGGATGCGATTGCCTCACATGCCTC
>BNWE01000253.1 GCA_025998595.1 Alphaproteobacteria bacterium
CACAGGTCTCAAAAAAACATGGGCATTCATGTTATGTCTACTCTCGTGGCTTACCAACTCTTGTGTGAAAAACCTGCTATTACTCCTATCTTTCAAATGGTTAGCTAATCCATTATTCGCGTTATTATTGAGATTTAACACAGCATGAGCAGTCGTGCCTGAGCCGGCAAAGCTATCAAGGATAAGAGCATTGCTATCTGGCGTTGTTGTGGCTCTGATTACTTCTTCAATCAGTGCAGAAGGTTTAGGGTATGTGAATTTTCTGCTGTCGAATATTTCGAGAATTTGATTGCTGCCATTTACAGTGTAGAAATCTTTCTCAGTCCAAATTGTTGGGATGCTAGCACCTTCACTTGCGTAATCACCTATAATTACGGTTTTGTTACTTTCCTCTCGTCCAACGATTGGGATTTCACCACTTTCAATCTTTTCAATTATACCAGCAGCGAGATATTGAATGGTGTATGGATTTTTGGTCTTGCCCAGCTTTTGTTTGAGAACTCTGATATATCCTTTATCTGCATCACTCAGTAAGCGTGCTGCAATCAATCGCCATACACAAGGAAGTCCTTTATTGCTAACCGGCCAGATTGCAACACACCCCGCAGGGGCTTCTTTGTAATCGAATTCAAAGTCAGCTAACGAACCTGTATAGTTTCCATTTCGCACCCGCTCTGCAAGAGACAATCCGCAACCGACAATTTGATCGTTGTCCGTACGGATGTATATTGGATATGCCTGATTTGGCCGTTGCGCTTGGGTAAAGGTTGCAAGATTCATGCCGTGAAAAGGGGCAGTTTTGTTTCCCCCAGCAAAACTTGTTGGAAGCGGTTTGAAATCTTGTGGCACGATAAAAATCAAATACTCGTGCAAGTAATTAAAACCGGCAGATGGCTTACCGCCAGATGTTTGCACAGTTACTGGAACAATCTGATATGTAGCGAAGATTTCTTTGCAAAGCATAATCAAGCTGAACATTTCTTGATAACCAATGCTTATTATCATTGCACCGTTCTCGGCAAGCAATCGCTGTAGCAGCCGCAAGCGAGGGTACATCATGCATAACCATTTGTCATGCCGTGTCAGATCTTCGCCCTCTTTACCAACAACCTTCCCCAACCATTTTCTAATTTTCGGGTCATTCACGTTGTCGTTGTATACCCAGCCCTCATTACCGGTGTTGTATGGAGGATCGATATAGATACAGTTCACCCGTCCCTCATACTGTGGTAGCAGAGCTTTGAGTGCATCAAGGTTGTCCCCATGAATGATGGCGTTGCCGTCAGTGGGATCACCGTAGGTATATTGCTCATCCAGCGTCCGGAACGGAACATCTAGGTGGTGATTGATTACTTTTTCTTTGCCAAGCCAGTGCAATGTGGGCATGTGGTTTTCTCCTTATTAGGCCTCTGTGCGACATCAAAAGGTTCTTGTTTCCATAAGTGTTTGCTTTTAATTTAATTTTCCACGGGTCGGTTATAAACCTTACGCTTTAGCGTGAACTGTTTTAACAACATATTTCATAGCTATCGCTTGATAATAGTTGTCTAAAAATAAGAGAACATGTAGCGAGGCTTTTAGCCAAAG
>BNWE01000254.1 GCA_025998595.1 Alphaproteobacteria bacterium
TCACAGAGAAGGATGGATTTGTCCCCTCGCCCAAGAATATGTTGCGTGAAATTATCCAAAAACCACGCAATGTCGATAGCAAAATGTTCGGAATTTTCGCGTTATTTGAGGAATTATTGGCCGATGAGATTCGGTCTCTACCTATGGTTTTTGATCAAGAGACGGTAGAGCAATTGCTTGTTTTGGCCATGATGAAATGGTCACGTCAGTCTCCGATCAAGCGTCTTGCGCACTATCATGAGCAGGATTTTTGCTCCGAATCTTGGTGCAAAGATTTCCGCTTGACGGACAAGAAAATTACCGAAACGTTAAAAAAGGTTGGCGAGAACAGAAATAAAATCATACAATGGATGAGGACTCTTTTGCCGATATCATCTAAAAAATCAGACAATTTTATGCTAATGGACTCAGCGCACGCCATCAGTTCATCGGAGCATCTCACCGCCAGCGTGCTGAGGCATAATCCAGACGGATTTGACAAACAAATTAGACTAATGCACCTATTTAGCCCCGTTATCAAAAAGCCCATCTATTATCGGCTCGTGAATGGCAATATTCCCGACGTTTCTTCTATGAAATTGTGTCTGGAAGAAATGGAATTGGACGACGCAATTATGGTCGCGGACAAAGGATTCTATCGCTAACTACGCCTCAAGTTAGGGCGGCGACCTTCAATTTCGCGAAAATATCTTTCGCCCATTCAGAAACGAAGTGCATCAAGTGGCGAAACAATCCGATTTGCCACAAAGACCTCTCGAGGTGTTTTGAAGTTTAACACTTTCCGTGGTCGATCATTAAGTTTATTTTCAATTTCCCTAATTTTTTTATCCGAAACATCTTTGAAATCGAATTTCTTCGGCAAGTACTGCCGAATCAGGCCGTTGGTGTGCTCGTTGAGCCCTCGTTCCCAGGAATGGTACGGCGTAGCGAAGTAAATTTTCGCTCCCAATTGCTTGGCGACCTCTTCGTGTCCGGCGAACTCGCCTCCGTTATCATCAGTTATGCTATCTACTTGATCTTTCAGCGGTTTTAGTATTTTCACAATGGCTTTTGTTACTAGGTCCTGTTAGCAAAAATTAAGAAGTGGTATAAAATCTTATTTAGGCTAAAATATGAGGATTATACCACAGATGAAACATAACATACCCGATGAAATTTTTCAAAAAATATATGGTTTTTTGGTCACAGTTGGCGGAATTCACACAAAAAACGAAGGCAATGTAAGAATTTTTTTGGAAGCTGTCTACTATCTACTTCGAACGCTAACTCCGCAAAAACCAGGGCTTTTTCCTAGATAGTGCTATTGATTTTTGAGAAGAAATCTCCGAATATTAATCAATTACGACCTGCTAAAGCAGGAGGTATGCTAAGAATCTGAAGATACGCTGAATGCGGATAAATCCCTTACTCCACCCCACAACTTATGGAAAACTATTTCAATGAGTTATGGTTGGAGCTATAAAATGATTGGAATTATTTCAGAATATTTTGATGGATTAGGTAAGGTTTTATTAAAGAATTTGCCTCAGGTTGTTCAAGGCATGGTGCGCTCAGGATCATCGAGTGTGTGGGCG
>BNWE01000255.1 GCA_025998595.1 Alphaproteobacteria bacterium
TACAGTATGGGCTCCCCTTGTGTACCTTTCTCTATCATTCATCCTCTGAGTCTAAAACTTCTAATACGCTAAAGCAATTCACGCTAAAGCGTAAGGTTTATAACCGACCCGTGGAAAATAAACTTAACAATCGACCACGGAAAGTGTTAAACTTCAAAACACCTCGAGAGGTCTTTGTGGCAAATCGGATTGTTTCGCCCCTTGATGCACTTCGTTTCTGAATGGGCGCTTGCCGAAGCGATCTCAGTATTTTCAAGCTCGGATGGCATGTTTGCAAGGGATTCTTTCGAATTGCGATCCGAATAATTAGAAGAATTTTTAGTAAAATGCTATAATGGGGTGGAGTAAGGGCCTTATCCTCCATCTTCATCGTGCCTTCGTCTTGGCACACCAGCGTTTTTCGCAAAAGAATAGGCTCCACCATTAGGGAGCATAAGCTTTTGCAAAAAATACTAAAAAAATGAGCGGAAAATACAATATGCTACCTAACTTGATGCGGAGTTATGGCTTAATAGAGCTTGTACGGTTCTGTTGAGGTGGAACGTCAGTAATGGCATTCTCTACTCTCGAAACCAAAGACTTAAGAATCTATGAATGTGCACAGTATACCGCCTCACCCTCTTCGTAATATTAGCTAATATATTACAAAGAGTTAACCAATAAGATTACTTACATAACCATCAAGGTTACACACATGAATGAGCCATTAATGCATTTCTTGATCATTCATTATATATTGAATGTATTTTTTTATTTCATAAAATACTTGACAATATCCTGCGGCTATTGTATACTCGTAGGATATTGTATGGAGAAAAAAATGAGGAAGTTTGCGTTTAAGATTAAGCTCGCGTTGTTTGCGTTTGCTGCGATGTCGTGTTTTTCGCCTGAATCTTGGGCAGAGTGTGATAATGTGGATGGTAAAACAGACACAACCGAAGAACCAATCCAATCTGCAACAGGTGAAATTGACAAAAAGAAAGTCGATGCGATAATTGAAAAATTCAATGGAAACAACGAGATAAATAAGCTCGTTAAAGATAAAGTGAAAAAGATAAGTACGTGCGAAGATTTGCAGAAAGAATTGTTAGAGCGTCTCGCTGAATATCAAAAGGCTTTGAGTGCCTTCAAAGACAAAAAAGATAAATTCAAAGACTCTCCCGAAGAGAACAAGTACAAGAACACGATAGACAGGATTTTCTCTAGCAGGGGAGGCATCGCAAAAAGTGCGGTTAAGGCAATAAACGGCGACGAGAAGTTGCGGGAAAAAACTACTGAAGATATCGAGAAGATATGCGATTTTATCAAAAATTTGCTCAAAGAGTGCGGATCAAAAAAAGATGCTGCTATTGATAACGCTGAAAAAGAGAAGGACGCAGCCGAAGAGAAGGACGCAGCCGAAGAGAAGGACGCAGCCGAAGAGAAGGACGCAGCCGAAGAGAAGGACGCAGCCGAAGAGAAGGATGCAGCCGAAGAGAAGGATGCAGCCGAAGAGAAGGATGCAGCCGAAGAGAAGGATGCAGCCGAAGAGAAGGATGCAGCCGAAGAGAAGGATGCAGCCGAAGAGAAGGATG
>BNWE01000256.1 GCA_025998595.1 Alphaproteobacteria bacterium
CAAAAAACCATATATTTTTTGAAAAATTTCATCGGGTATGTTATGTTTCATCTGTGGTATAATCCTCATATTTAAGCCTAAATAAGATTTTATACCACTTCTTAATTTTTGCTAACAGGACCTAGTTAGAAGTCTCCACTAAAAATCCTACCATGCCTCTAATCACACCTTCGCAATAGGTCTATTAGGCTTGGAATGAATGCAAGCGGCACCAACAGGAAGAAGTTCGTCCACCCGAGTGTGTCAGCAATGCCCCTGATATTGTTTCTGTAGAACATGCTGCCAAAATCGTAGAAAGCTCGGAATAGAGCATTATGTGAAGGAAAAGGAGAACACAAAAAAATGTCCTCCAACAGCTTTATTTTAATCCGAATGCTTCGTTATGATCATCACTTGCAACACGGAACCTGTTTGTCGCGATGGCCATATTTTATCTGCTGGCGCGACCGCCCCTGAATAAATTGTATCGAATTCTATGTCTGCTTTTCCAGAATTCAAATCGAAAAATCTAAAGAAATCTTGCTTGCATCCATTGTAGAAGTATGTAGGATCACTGCACACCCCATACTCACTAAAATCCCATGCAACGTCACGTTGCACGCCATTGGGATAGGCAACCGCTTGAGCGGAATACTCCTTTTCGTCCACCAAAACATATCCTGCAGGGCTTCGGCGGTTTTTGGGACAAAAGTAGATTCCTTTTCCAAAAGCAAATTCTCCGGATGAACCTCATGTATTTTTTTCCGGCATAATAAAGGTATGATTAATTTGTTTAGTCATTTGCGCCGAGAAAGTGTTGCAACATTTTCTCGGGATTTTGAGGCTTAATCGGTGGAACCTAGAACCAGTGTTCGTTGCAAGTCAGAAGCCTCAAAATCAGCGATAATCGAACAGTTGACAGAGCCTAGTGCTCGAACATGAGGAGGATTTTAGCATGATAAACATTGGTTGTGATATAGGGAAATCGGAAATCGATACATACATTAATGGAAAGCATTGCAAATTTAGTAATGATATCAATGGAATACAGCAATTGATAGCACAATGCAAAAAACAAGAGGTTGCGCGCGTTGTTTTGGAGCCAACCGGAGGTTATGAGCGGTGTTTATTGAAAGAGTTGCTGACGAATCAACTCCCGGCTGCAATGGTGAACCCTCTGTATGTGAGGAAATTCGCAGGATCTAGACGCGATCTTGCGAAAACGGATAAAATAGACGCGAAGATTTTATCCGAGTATGGGGAAAAAATGGAGCCAAGAATTTACGAGCAAAAAGCAGAGTTTCGTGTTGATTTGGAGGCATTGGTCAGTCATCGCGATAATTTGGTTGAGATGCGAAAAGAGGAAGGAATGCGTCTATCGAAAAAACCTTTGCAGCTTGTGTCGGACAGCATAAAAGCGAACATCAAGCATTTTGATGGACAACTCAAGGTTGTAGAAAGGGCGATTGAAGACTTAATTGCTGCAAATGCGCCGAAAGAATCGGAAGTTTTGCAAACGGAAAAGGGAATTGGCGCTCAAACATCAGCGGTTTTGATTGCTTATTTGCCGGAATTGGGTTGTTTGGATAATC
>BNWE01000257.1 GCA_025998595.1 Alphaproteobacteria bacterium
AGAAGGTCTATTGTTTTTCATCAGCACAATAAAAAAAATAGAAATTTTACTTTTTTTGATTGCGCCAATTGTGCATTCAACTCGTCTATTTTTGTCGGTTGATTTACCGTGTTGACTTAGGTTATTGCTCTCCTTAACAAACACAGGTTCTTGGCCTTTTGTTCTGCCAAAATCGACATTAACTCTGCATTTTCTTTTCAGAGCGCTTCCATATACTCATTTGAAATGAGAAGTTGGTTTTCTTCTTTCTGGATCTTTCGAGCTTCTGAATGACGAGAAACTCTGAAATTACCTCCAGATGAGCGTAGCGACATCATGATCCAGTGGAACAAAAACTATCTGGAAACAACGTTTAAATCTCAAAAATCATCTCTACTTTTGGCAAAAACACCGCCTTTGCCGCTTGACTCCAAAGACGGCATCTCACCCGTTAATGAACAACTTTATGCATTTTTCCAAAATCTTTCATACTGTTTTGGATCAAATGTAGGAATCTTAGCAAGTTGTCCTTTAATCGCTTTCGCATAGGAGTGCATTCCCAGTATTTTGAGGAAAAGCAATACTCTAGTCACCCTCAATTGATTATGAGCCTCTATACGGCTTCCTTTTTCATCAGGATATCCTGCTATTTTTTTGTCAATAGCGCTCTTGTCTTTCTGGGAGATGGAGAGCTCATCGTTGTAATTCACATCGGCAGCAAATCCCCAGAAGCGCAGCATCCGCAATACATTCAGCTTGGCGTTAGACAGAATATATGATCTGATACCAGACCGTTTGTTGCTTAATATGCTGGACAACACTTGAAGCGGAGTTGTCATTCCTTTTGCCGATTTCACCATCAACTTTTCGTTGTTCAAATAATAATGCTTCCTATGCGTCCCTACACTTTTATTGGGAAAAACAAGCTGTACATAATTGTGTATTTGTTCCAGCTGTGTGTTACCTGCGGCTCTAAAAGCGACAAGAGATGTAAATGGCTCATAGCCTTCTTTACCTTCTTTTTTGAAAAAAGCCCCCTTCGCTCCACAAAGGAAAGCTATCCAATCTTTGAATTGTTTACCCAGAGTGATACCATTTTTCTTTTCCAGAGCTTTAAGTTCTTTTTTTACAGGCGCCACGCCAACTTTCAGCAGTCGCTCGGCCTTCGTTTTTAGCTTTTGCTCAGTCTGTTTTTTCAGTGACCGATCTGCCTTTGCAGTCGACAACAGCGGAATTGTTTCCGGTTTCAAGTTTTTACCCGCACGATATACCCAACCATGCGCATTAGAACTTAAGGTTTCTCTGCGTCTATTAGTGAACACACCTTGCTTAGATGATTTATATTTTTTAAATATAGTTCCCTTAAATCTACTAGCAAGATTAATTTGATCTGAATTTTTCAAAAACATTTTGAGACTAAATTTAGCTCCATCCTTAGGAGGAGCAAAATAATTTTTTGCAACAGGCTTTACTGCAACTGCCTGAAGCTTTTTGGGATCATTTTTGTGTATCTGAAACCATGCATTGTTGTTTGCAGCATTACAACTTTCATCTACAAAAAACGCCAATAGACCTACTA
>BNWE01000258.1 GCA_025998595.1 Alphaproteobacteria bacterium
ACTGGAAAATGGATGAAAGAGGTTGGAGATCTGAAAGGCATGAAGGCAGAAAAATCCCAGGGCAGCAAATTGAAGTCCATCGATGAAAGAAAACAGAAATTATCGGAGCAACTGTCGCAAATGCGTCTGCAGGAAATCATCGTTCCGAAATTTAATTTATCGCATCAGGAGGTTGGTGAAAAAACCATCGTATCGATTATCGATGGATCGGTCAGGCGCGAAAATAAAATAATTCTGCAAGCGCTAAATTTTTCGCTAATGTCTCGAGATCGTGTTGCAATCGTAGGAAATAACGGCAGTGGAAAAACGACTTTGGTTAAGGCGATTCTCGACGATGAAAATATTATCAAGTCTGGAGATTGGAATTTACAGCATCCAAAAGATATCGGATTTCTAGATCAGCATTACAAAAATTTGGATACGGAAAAATCCGCCATCGAAATTATTTCTGAAGCGAATTCAGAATGGAGTCATGGCGAAATTCGAAAACATCTCAACGATTTTCTTTTTAGAAAAAACGAAGAGGTGAACGCGCCAGTAAAAAATCTTTCTGGTGGAGAAAAAGCTCGGCTATCGCTCGCGAAAATCGCCGCCAATCCTCCGAAGCTTTTAATCCTGGATGAAATTACAAACAATATTGATCTGGAAACGCGCGATCACATTGTCGAAATTTTGCGCGAGTACCCTACGGCAATGATTATCATATCCCATGACGAGATTTTTTTAGATGAAATCGGAGTAGAAAAATATTATGAGATATGATCATCAAGTGAAAAAAATGCGACGTTTGCATGCAATTATTTCAAGCGCTCCTTCAGCCAAGTATTTCTTTTCATGGTTTTGTCGTTGTTCACGGAAATGAACATAGCTTTTTTGCTACCGACGATTACGACGAGTTTTTTGCCTCGCGTAATGCCCGTATATATGAGATTTCGCTGAAGCATCATGTAATGGGACATGACCAACGGTATCACAACTACAGGATATTCCGAGCCCTGGGATTTGTGAATCGAAACCGCGTAGGCCAAGACAAGTTCGTCTAATTCGGAATACTCGTAGCTGATGTTATTGCCATCGATATTCACAAAAATCTGCTGATTTTCAGCATCTATATCAGAAATGAATCCGATGTCTCCATTAAATACGTTTTTATCGTAATTATTTCTGATTTGCATTACCTTATCGCCGACACGGTAACGACGGCCTCCGCGAGTTATCTCGAAACCGTTGGGATTCAGAGCTTCCTGCAGAGACTCGTTCATTTTAGATGTCCCCACAATACCGCGATTCATTGGAGTCAGCACCTGAATGTCGTTTATCGAATTGTATCCGAATTTTTTCGGGATTCTTGTTTTTACGAGACTGATAATTTTTTCCAAAACTTTCTCTTGATCATCCTCGCTATTGAAGAAAAAATCCGAACTCTCGCAGTTGTTAATTTCCGGATATTTTCCGTTCACTATTCTGTGAGAATTCATGATAATTTCGGATTGTTGAGCCTGTCGGAAAATTTCATTCAACTCGATGACAGTAAATGCTTTTGAATGGATAATATCG
>BNWE01000259.1 GCA_025998595.1 Alphaproteobacteria bacterium
TGCGTTGGCAATATACGATTGTCGATGCGGATATATTCCCAAAAATCCCCTTATATCAGAGCATGTTGAGCATCGCTCGTTTTTGAATTAGTGTGTATAAATCACCTCTAGCACAACCATTTTTCTCTCCAATCTCCGTTTTCTCTCCGCATTTCGGGCAACTGGAGAATCTTTAGTGCCCATTTTCAAGCGTCTGCGAGAGAGGTGATTCCAGAGATATTGCTCGCCTTGTCCATTTTTGGTTCGGAGATAAAATCGGGAGAGGCGAGATGGATTCGAACTGCATTAATGTTTTTTTGCAAAATATTCGCACTCATTTTTAGTTTCACGCCTATCGGCAGAAATATCTCAAGAAAGAGCAAAAAATACACTTTTGGCACTCGACATTATTTTAGAAGTATCGTATAATTTTTGTCCATAGGGAGAAATGGAGGCCATAATGGACAATATCGATACGAACGTCAGCTGCGAGCGATGTGATTCCTGCTGCAAATGCGTCCGCTGCGATCATTGCTGGCGGTCGGAAGAGCTCAAGAGCTGTGAGGCATGTGGCGACAGTTACAAATGTCGAAACAGCAAGTTTTGCTATGAGTGCTTTCGTTGCAACCGTTGTTCAAAATGCAGCTATTGTTTTTCGTGCAAACGATGCGAAGACTGCGAAACGTGCGAGTGGTGTCAGGATTGCATTAACTGCTCACGATGTTCAAAATGCTCCAATTGTCAAAATTGTTTTGGATGCGTAGGATGTCGCGATTGCGTTAATTGCGTAGGGTTAGTAGGCGTAACGGGAGCGAGCGGAGAAAAAACCGATAATGAAAAATGACATTAGCAGGATTATTTCGCTGGTCTGTTCGTCTCTTCCTCGAATAGATCCTTGACTTTGCAGCCCAGAACACCAGCTATTTTCTCCAGAGTTTCCAGCTTGCATCCTTTTATTCTCGATGTACGAGCCTTCAGAACGGAGTGATCGGAAAGCTTGGTCAACTCCATCATTTTGTGGATCGTTATTTCCTTTTCTCGCATAATATATTTTATGTTGCTTGTAATCATCTCAATCTTTCGCTCTGGTTTGTGAAGAAATGATACATTCTTGATTAATCAGCAATCTATCGTAAATATTCAAGAAGCTAATGCTTGGTTTTCAGGCTATATTTGCATTATTATGAAGCGGCGTTTCTTTGATTTGTATCGTGCCCGAATCGCATAATCCTCTTTATTTCCAGCGTTTATATAAGATTCTTCCGCAATATATTTCATGGAATGAAGCAAAGTATTTCTTCGTGTTTTTTCAAGAAAAATCTTGAACGTTAATCAATTAGGTTTTAATATGTATCTGAGGTTGTCTTTATTGGGCGCTGTCAAAACTTTGAGTTGTGCGCAAATGTTTGTCGATGTCTTGTCGCTTATGTTTAAACTTGCAAAGTTGAACAAAGCAAGAAGTGCCAAAAGTCAGCCATCGATTTTGCCGAAGACAAAAGTTGCAAAGAGTGTTTTAGATGTATGAGTATACAGAATGTTTTATTGAAGTAGTGTTTGGTCTGGGAATGTTCATCAA
>BNWE01000260.1 GCA_025998595.1 Alphaproteobacteria bacterium
TTCGATTTCAAAGATGTTTCGGATAAAAAAATTAGGGAAATTGAAAATAAACTTAATGATCGACCACGGAAAGTGTTAAACTTCAAAACACCTCGAGAGGTCTTTGTGGCAAATCGGATTGTTTCGCTACTTGATGCACTTCGTTTCTGAATGGGCGTTTAACTTCGCTGCTTACACTTATTTTCTTGCTGCGAAGCTCAAGCATCTTCTGAACCAAAAAACTTAACGTAACCCGGGAGTCGCCTATCCGGATTCCATTTCCGTTGATGCACTGAAGAATTGCATTGTTGACGCATTCGGAAGACATCTTTCCAAGAACGATTTTGAAATCGCATTTTCGGATTTGTCATTTGATGGCGTTACGTTTCCACCGTCCAGGATCGACGAGATCTGCAAATCAGCGGGAATATCGCAAGATATATTCCTTAGTCCAAGTGATGCTCGGCTATTTCACAAGCATAATATTAATGCAATTTTATTCGGTCCAGGATCCATTAGGCATGCTCATTATAGATATGAATACATATATATCAATGAGATCCGCAAGTATGTCTCCTGTTTTTACGATATTTTATCTAGTTTCTGCAGCGCATAAAAGCCCATAGAAATAAAAAACACTTTTTTGCATTTTTATGGGGCAATGCAATTTAGAAATGTTCGGTTTGCGCGATGATAACCATTATGAACTTGCAAAAAAATTTTTGATGATTCCTTCAAATTTGTATCTTTGAAAAAACTCTCCATTTGAAGCATTGAACCATAAAATCACTCCTAAACAGTTCGTTCAACTTATTCCTTAACTAATCCTTAGCTCTTAGTATACTCCTTTCCACAAAGAACTAAAAGACCTTGGGACATTATCAAATTGTGCTTACATTATTAAACTATGATATTGACTTATTAATTCAGCGTGATAAATTATACGTAGTTTGTTGATGTTCATTTGTCCTATGGTGTGTATGGGTATGGTACATTAGCTGCTAGGGGCAATTAGCTCAGTTGGTAGAGCATCTGACTTTTAATCAGGTGGTCGCAGGTTCGAGCCCTGCATTGCCCACCATCTGAAATTCGAAGAAAAATTGATTGCAAACACAATTTCAAGAGTTTTTGTTTTGTACTACTATAGTAGTGCTTTTTTGAAGTTTGAGCTATTCATTCCATGACTCACCAGCTAAAGTCGGTGGTATGGCGTTATTGTAAAAGCGCAGACGCATATTGTCAATTATACCACTTCTCATTGTTAAATATCCAAATAATTATTTTTGCATAATTGAGCAATTGCTGAATCCTGCAAAGAATCTATGAAAGCTTGCAGAGCCTCTTCTATTTCATCTAAAGTCTCGAACAGTCTGTTGTGCAGGACATTTTTCTTAACATATCCCCAAAAATGCTCGACAGGATTCTGTTTGGTTCCGCCTCATCATGACCCAATAAAAGTACCCAACTTTTGGGATCTTTCTGTAATTTTTTAGCAACAAATTCAAAAGGAGTCAAGCCATTTAAAGCTCTCAATCTCTTCCCAAAATTATGTGCTCTTAT
>BNWE01000261.1 GCA_025998595.1 Alphaproteobacteria bacterium
CGAAAAGTAGGATTTATCCGCATTCAGCGTATCTTCAGATTCTTAGCATACCTCCTGCTTTAGCAGGTCGTAATTGATTTTTTTCTATTTTTTCTTATCTAGGGGGTAATTTCATGCGGAGTTAGGGATCAATAGAAAATTTACAACTCTGTTGGAGCACTAAAAATGAACTTAAAAAGGAGCTCAATAACACAAAGGAAAAATACCGTGAAATGCTTACTAAATTTTTCGAAGTTAATAGTGAATTAGAGAGCAAGCGAAATGAGTGGGAGAAAGAGTGGGAGAAGGATTGTGAGACAGAGCGTGAAAAAGCATCGCTAGAATGTAATGAGGCACAAGAAGCGTACGAGAAATCGGTCGAAGTATGCGAAAAACTCAAATTAGAAGGCCCAAATAAGGTAGCTTTCCGGGAAGTTTATAAAATGTCTCGAACATCTGAAGAGGCTGCAGCAGTTAATTTGAAAGACAAACTTGGCTTAGGTGATGATTATGAAATACGATTTATGGATGCTAATTCTCTGATAGAAGGAATGGAATTTGAGGAAAAAGAGGAGTTTTTACGTCTTTTGAATGTCAAGGAAAACGAAGTAGAAGAGAACGTAATTCCGCACATAGAAAGATACTTGAATGACGTGTGTACTTTCAGCGATAAAGGTCTAGAAAAAGAAGTGCGAAGTGATGTCTTGAAAGGATGTCGACAAAGTAAAATATATAGAGATAATTTCATTACCCTGATTGCGAGAGTAAAAATGCCACAACCATTTTTCTCAAAGAAAATATTCGACCTATTACCATCATCAGCTAAGGGAGCAAGGCCATCATCTTCCAAGCATGATGGAAAACTACACTTTGTTCGCGGAAAAGGAGCGGAATCGGATTACAACATAATCACACTTGGTAATGAAAAAAAAGTTTATGGTCGATCGCTAGATTCAACTGATAGAATCTCAGGTAGAGGGTTTTTCTATTATTCTGGCGTAAAAAGCGATGTATTACCTCATGAAGAAGGACATTCAATATCTGCAGATCTGGCTCAATATGCTTCGACACCTGCTACGATGGATGCTGTATCTAAACTTGCAAAATTCGACAAAAATGAGAACAATGCTGCGCGTAATCGTCGATATATTGAGAGTATAGCTGCGCTACCTGAGAAGCGAAAAGAACTTCTCGAATGGTTTCCTCAAGCTATCGAAGATAAATATAAAGACGTAAGTGATCCGAATACATTGGCCACAGCTCTTGTCGATCATCAAACAAACCCTGCAGATGTAGTGGCAAGTCTATTTAGTGATACGTTGGAAGTCTTTCAGATACTGGGGCTGGGGATATTTGAAAACGGTAAGAAAAAAATATTGTGTATAAATTTATTAAGCGATCTCGCGCGTAATCTGGAACAAGGACGGCCCATTCAACACTGAAGTGCATCAAGTAGCGACCTAAAAAAAGAGCGTTTTTGTGGATTTGGGCAAAAAAAGTAGTGAAAAAGCCACGTGAAGAAGTTAATCTCGAGTTAGTTTAAATAAAGA
>BNWE01000262.1 GCA_025998595.1 Alphaproteobacteria bacterium
CTCATTGTTAAAACTAACTCGAGATTAACTTCTTTGCGTGGCTTTTTCACTACTTTTTTTGCCCAAATCCGCAAAAACGCTCACTTTTTAGCTCGCTACTTGATGCACTTCAGTGTTGAATGGGCCGAAAAATTCCTGAAGGCTGGAGTGATGGAGAATGGAGAACTTATGGATAAAACAGAAGGTACACCTCAGGGCAACATAATGTCTCCAGTTCTTGCAAATGTGTTTTTACACTACGTACTTGATCTGTGGTTTGAGAAAGTCGTAAAGAAGCAATGTAGAGTGGAAGCCTACATCGTTCGTTATGCCGACGACTGGGTTTGCACGTTTCAATACGAAAACGAAGCAGATCTTCTCCAATTATAAATCTAGCCAATAGCATCACATCTACATGCGCTTATCAAGCATTTTCCCTATATTTTTGAGAAATCAAAAGTATTTTCAGATTAAGCCTCAAGAACAAAGCAATAAGAGAAAGAACAAGAGAGGATCTGCTTTTTATAAGCCAGGCGGCGAGCTACTCTCCCGCGTCTCAGGGCTAAACTTGCCCCACAAAAAATAAGGTAGTAATCCAGAGCATATAATTCAGTTATGAAGGATATGCGATTGGAGTTTTTAATATGGCAGAGGAATTTGTGGGCTTAGATTTTAATTCACTTAGATTGGAGAAGCGTTTTGTAAGGACGATGGAAACGCTGAGCAAGAGTCCTGATAAATCAATTACGACCTGCTAAAGCAGGAGGTATGCTAAGAATCTGAAGATACGCTGAATGCGGATAAATCCTACTTTTCGTCCCATACCTTGAATTCATTTGGCCCATCACTTTGGTTTTCTATGTATTTCTTGATTGTTTCTTCGGTAACGGCACCAACTGTACTACAAAAATATCCCTTCCCCCACAAGTGGCTCCCCCAATATCTTTTCATGAGTTCTGGAAACTCCCTAAGCAGCTTATGCGCTGTACGACCTTTTAAATACTGTGCCATCTTTGCTGGTGACAAGTGACTTGGAGCACTCACAAGTACGTGAACATGATTAGATCTAACATTCCCTTTGACGATTTTTATGCCTTTAAGATCACATATCTCCTTCACTAACTCCCTGAGACGCAACGCTATATCGTCTTTCAGAACATGGTACGAGTACTTCGTCTTCCACACAAAGTGATATTGTAGTTCTAATACAGTATGGGCTCCCCTTGTGTACCTTTCTCTATCATTCATCCTCTGAGTCTAAAACTTCTAATACGCTAAAGCAATTCACGCTAAAGCGTAAGGTTTATAACCGACCCGTGGAAAATCAATAACCATGTTCACATTTAAATTTTTGCGCCCTGCAGCATCTCAAACTCCATTGTCAAAAAGTGGCAAAAACCTATTAATGAACATGGTTAATGAGATATGGATTGAATCGCCATTTTATGGCTATAGGAAGGTGACTCATGAACTACGTCGCAGAGGCTACAATGTTAATCATAAGAAAATTCAAAGACTTATGAGCGAAAATGGTATTTTTGCAC
>BNWE01000263.1 GCA_025998595.1 Alphaproteobacteria bacterium
ACATCGCTTTGATTACGATCGCCACACCAATAATGCTCTGATCCTTCAGGCCATCCATAGAGAATTGGTTCATATTGGCGATGATAGTCGGAACGACCAAGTGCGAAATGATTTTTTATCCATATAATAAATGTCGACCAATGCCCCCTTGCTTTTTCAAATTCCCTTTTTAGGTTTCCAATTTCTGAGATCGACATAAAAATGTAGATAATCCCTTTTGTGTGACACAGAATATTTGTGCAAATTTTTTCGAGAAATCCGTTGAACTCTGTTCCCAAATTATCGTTCAAAATTTTATTTTTGCCCTTCTGATCGTAATCGACATTATATGGAGGATCCGTAAAAGTCATGTCAGCGACTTCTGAGCCAAGCAATTTTTGAAAATCTTCTATTTTTGTTGAATCGCCACAAAGCAAACGATGTTCTCCGAGAATCCATAAATCTCCGACTTTGCTAATTACCGGAACATTTTCATCCGGAATAGATTCTTCGAAATAGTCTTCTTTTATTGAGTCATCGTTTCGTAGAAATTTTTCAATCTCATTTAAATCAAATCCAGTGAGATCAAGATCGAAATTCAAATTCTTTAGATCTTCCAATTCCAACTTCAAAAGTTCATCATCCCATTCAGCCCAATTTGCAGATTGATTCGCGACCAAACGAAACGCTTTGATTTGCGCATCTGTAAGATCATCAGCAATGACGACAGGCACTTCTTTCAAGCCAAGTTTTTTGGCAGCTTTCAATCGGAGATGACCATCGACAACCGATCCATCACTTTTAGCAACGATGGGAATTCGAAAGCCAAACTCTTTGATACACGAGACCATTTTATCAACAACATCATCGTTTTTTCTTGGATTTCGAGCGTATTCGATTAGGTCTTCTGTCTTGAATGTTTCTATTTGCATGTGGCTTTTCCTTTTAATTCCATATTTAATTTGCGAATGGCTAGCAGAAGAATCGCGAGAGCATCTGCCTCGTTGTGATCGCATGGCTTAAATCCTCTTGCTTCGGCTGCGCTTATCATTTCATCTTTTGTTGCATTGCCTTTTTCGGCTGCTGCTTTTTTGATGGATCCAACAGGAAGTCCCATATATGGAATTTGGAATTCCTCGCAAACTACTGCTAAATGAGAGAGATATCCGCCATAGACGTGAGCCGCGTCGGTGCCTAAATGTCGTTTAACGTCTTCGTAAAAAACATTCTCGGTTTCATATTTTTGGATTACGTCTATCAACCAATTGCGAAATTGCAAAAAACGCAGGCCGCCGTTTGCAAGTCGAACCTGTTTAAAATTGCGTGTTCCACTGCAAATATTATCGTTGTGCAAAATTGCATATCCGGTAGTTGATCCTAAATCAAGAGCAAGTAAATTCATGACAACCTCATTGCAGGGTCTTTTAATTCTCCCCAAGAAGTAATAAAGTATTAATAAGTTTTATAGAGGCAAGAGAATGGCAACGTTAACAGAAATATTTTCAAGTATAGAGGATCCGCGGAATCCATCAGGTCGT
>BNWE01000264.1 GCA_025998595.1 Alphaproteobacteria bacterium
ATGCGCTATTCGAAATCTATGGCAGTAGCAAAGAAGAATACGAAAAGAAGCTAAATCCCAGTATGTTGAGTCGCTTTACAAAATAGCCATCCCAATGATGGCAAAAGCATAGACTATCGCGCCGTGTCACGCTGCCTAGCGCTACCTATGTTGCCATGACGCGTCATCGGGAAAACGTCGATCTCTATTACAAAAAATCGGATTTTAAATCATTCAAGGAGTTGGCCAATAGCGCATCGAAATACATTCAGAAGGACTCTTTGGTCGATTACCGAAACATCGAGAATATCAACCGATCTCGAGTGTATGAGTACAAAGAAATGTTGCTGGAAACGTCATCTTTGCTGAAAGATATAAACATCGGAGAAGCCAGCTGGAGCGATTATCGAAAGCTGAAAGAAAGTAGTAATTCTCTTGGAAAGGAAATTTTGCAAAATTATGATTCTCATAAGTTGTATCTAAAACAAATTGGAATTACGAAAGAAAAGCTGGAAATATCAGTTGGTGTGCAACAGCGTCCTCTCACAAATGTTGAGTTAAATGCAAAAAGTACAGTTGAGTTGTATGCAAAAACGTCATTGGAAACACATGCATTATATGAGAAAATGAAGAAAGAAACATTCAACATTACTCAGCATGGAGATTACCAAAAATATTCGGAAATTCGGGATTCACGAGATGAATTAGCTGGGAAAATATTATCGAATTATCCTATTCATCGGGAATTTGTGGGACAGCTATCGAAGGAGTACGGAATTTCAAAGAAAGGCATGGAAAATCCGGTAAAATATGCCGATAGAACAAAGGGAGAGTCTAAAATGTTAGAGAAACCTGAAATGACAAATATGAGCGCAAGCGACGACTTCTTCAAGAAACTAGACGCTGCTAAAGATGATCAAATAGCAAAGTATCCATATGAAGGCTCCACAGTAGCGGATTATATGATTTTGGATAAACGCGCTCATTGTTATGATGAATTGTTCACACAGCACAAAGAGGAGCATGGGTATGCTCCATACATATCAAAAACCATGGTTATGGCACATGCATATGAACATAATTTGAAAATGGAGTTTTACGACGATTCTACGTCTCACGAGTATGCAAGTATGTTGGTTCAGCGTTCGTTAGATGCAAAGAACTTGAAGGAACCGACGCTTGCGATACTAGAAGACTCTATAAAACAGGCTCTGTGTTTCAAGGCGTTGTATGAGTCCAACAATGTTGGAGAACTAACTTCAGAAAAAACAAAAGAATTGCATCTGAAAGCTGCTGTTCTTTCCGAACATATTACAAAAGAAAATCTGCATGTGCTGGATAATTAGAGAGTTCATGAAAGAAGCGTTTGCTGTTGCAGATATAAAGCATGAAAAAATCGATGATTGAGTGGCATACTCGTTATCGCGGAAAAGGAGTTATGATTTACTGGCACGTCGATAAGAAATCAGCCGTAATTCATTCTCATCTAAAGACATGTTCTAATATGCTCCCCATTTTTTAGACCA
>BNWE01000265.1 GCA_025998595.1 Alphaproteobacteria bacterium
AAGAGATGCTATCGAGCTTTTTCTTTGCATATTTAATTCTCACCTAAAAAACTTTTTTATCATATCAATTATATAGTCCTGCTCATAATTTTCCAGAGCGGAATACAGTGGAATGCACATTATTCGTTTTCCAACATATTCGGTGTTTTCCAGATCGCCTTCCTTGTAGCCAAACGTGTCTTTGTAGTAGCTAAACAGATGCACCGGCGAATAATATGGCACCGAACCAATGGAATTTTCCTTCAGAAACATCATGAGATCGTCTTTCTTGGATTCGTCCAGAACGCAAATTGGAAATAAATGTCCGGAATGTACGAAATCATAGGCTGGAATTCCCTGAACGCTTATTTTATCGGACATATCCGCAAAAGCCTCCCGATATCTGTCGGCGAGTTCACGACGCCTTGCGTTGAGCTTCTCCACCTCCTGCAGCTGATGAATTCCGATGACCGATTGTATGTCCGACATATTGCTTTTGGAGCCCGGATACACCACGTCATAATAGCAGCTAGCGTTTTTGGAGAATCTGTCCCAAATGGATCTGTCGATGCCGTGGAATCTCTGAAGATTCAAAAAGCGCTGCTCGTTTTTCGAGTTCGACACAACGCATCCGCCTTCTCCCGACGTCATATTTTTTATCGGATGAAAACTGAAAACCTGAATATCTCCGAATGTTCCAATGCGGCGTCCTTTGTAGCCGGATCCCATTGCGTGGGCGGCGTCTTCGATTACGCGAATGTTTTTACGCTGAGCGATTTCGTAGATGGGATCCAAATCTACCGACAGTCCGGCGTAATGTACCGGCATAATGGCCTTGGTTCTGGAAGTACACGCATCTGAAATTTTATTGGGATCGATGTTGTAGGTATCTCGCTCAATATCGACAAATACCGGCTTCGCTCCCAGCATCGCAATGACATTTGCCGTCGCTGCGAAAGTCATGGACGTGGTTATTACCTCGTCTCCTTCGCTAACGCCAATGGCCATAAGTGCCGCCTGAAGTCCGGCCGTCGCAGATGTAAAACACATGGCCGTTCTTCCGCGAAAATATTCACCGAGCATTTCTTCAAAGCGCTGAGTCATAGGACCGGTCGCCAGCCATCCGGAAGATTCTGCAAGTCGGCGTCCAGTGTTACGATTACTTCACCGCGCACATGCTCGAATCCAGCAAGAATAGCGACGTATTGACCGTAGTTTCCATTGAAAGTAATTATCCGAACGACGTCGGGGTATAACTCGAAAGCCTCCTTTAGAATGGTCAAACTCCCATCGGTGCTACCATCATCCACGAAGATAATCTCATATTTTTTTCCAGTAGCCTTCATTGTATCTAGCACTCTGCCACAAAGAGAAATCATGTTATCCTCCTCGTTAAAAACCGGAATAACAACTGAAACATCAAGAGATGCTATCGAGCTTTTTCTTTGCATATTTAATTCTCACCTAAAAAACTTTTTTATCATATCAATTATATAGTCCTGCTCATAATTTTCCAGAGC
>BNWE01000266.1 GCA_025998595.1 Alphaproteobacteria bacterium
CTCTCTTATTAAAACTAACTCGAGATTAACTTCTTTGCGTGGCTTTTTCACTACTTCTTTTGCCCAAATCCGCAAAAACGCTCACTTTTTAGGTCGCTGCTTGATGCACTTCAGTGTTGAATGGGCCAGTTTGGTATGGAGACACTCGCATACAATATGCAAGTGTTGATTTGCAGGATCTATTGAATTTTCGTAATCGCATCAAAGCAGGCTTAGAAGATCCAGAAAAAACCAACAAACGCCAAGTGATCTTCGCAACGTCGAAGGGAATCCAATGAAAATATTTGAGTCATTCACCAACCTCTTCAAAAAAAAAGCATCAGCACAATATGATGGAGCCGGACATGGAAAACGGCTTGGAAATTGGTATCCGTCGAGCTCGTCCATCAATACTCTATTGGCTTCGAGTTTGAGCACGCTAAGGACTCGGTCACACGATATTGTTCGTAAAAATCCATATGCTTCAAATGCAATTGATTCAATTGTTTCAAACTGCATTGGCACCGGAATCAAGCCGCAATCCAAAGCAAAAGATCAGGATTTTCGACGAAAAATTCAAGATTTGTGGTTGAGTTGGACAGACGAAGCAGACAGTGCAGGAGTTGTGGACTTTTATGGCTTTCAATCATTGGTATTGCGAAGTGTCATTGAATGTGGCGAATGTTTTGTTCGTTTGAAAATCGATAAAAAGAACGCAACGGTTCCATTGAAATTGCAGGTGCTGGAATCTGAGCATTTGGATTCATCAAAAGATCAAGCATTACCAAATGGAAATATCATCAGGTCAGGCATCGAATTCGATAAAACCGGAAAACGTGTTGCCTACCACTTATATAAAGAGCATCCAGGCGACATCTGCTGCGGACATGAATCAGTGCGAATATTGGCATCGGAAATTTTGCACATTTTCAAACTGCTTCGTCCAGGGCAAATTCGTGGCGAGCCTTGGCTGAGTAATGTTCTTTTGAAATTGCATGACCTCGATCAATACGAGGATGCAGAGCTAGTTCGCAAAAAAACGGCGGCAATGTTTGCAGGATTCGTAACACGACTTGATCCAGAAGATAACGTTTTTGGCGAAGGTGAAGCCAACGCGCACGGAGCTGCATTTGCTGGTCTTGAACCAGGAACGATGCAATTTCTGGATCCAGGCGAAGATGTAAAATTTTCTTCTCCAGCAGATGTTGGCGGAACCTACGAAGTCTTTATAAAACAGCAACTGCGAGCAATTTCTGTTGGTTTAGGAATTACCTACGAACAACTTACAGGCGATTTAAGCGATGTAAATTACTCGTCGATCCGTGCCGGACTAGTTGAGTTCCGTCGGAAATGCACATCGCTGCAACATAACTTAATTTTCCACGGGTCTGTTATAAACCTTACGCTTTAGCGTGAATTGCTTTAGCGTATTAGAAGTTTTAGACTCAGAGGATGAATGATAGAGAAAGGTACACAAGGGGAGCCCATACTGTATTAGAACTACAATATCACTTTGT
>BNWE01000267.1 GCA_025998595.1 Alphaproteobacteria bacterium
TCCAGCAATCTTGATTTTAGTTGCAAAAAACAAAAAGCGGTTCTAGAAAAATATGAAAAATTGTAAAATGTCTTGGATTTTTTCTGCGGAAAATGACGCCTTGCAATTGATCTGTAATATTCGTCTATGGTGATTTTTTTCTCATCTATTATGTTTATGGATTCTCCGTTGAAATCGTCGAAAACTGCAGTCGCGTAAGCTACTTTTGCGACTGTTTCTACGTTTGCGGCTGGCCATCGATTTTGTCCTTTCCACTTGCCGAAGTTTACGATAAAAGGAGACGTTGCTAAAAAATCCAGCACTCGTTTTTCTATCGTTTTATCGCCTTCTCCATATACAGCGGCCGGACGCAGAATAACATATTCGTCTGCTGGGATGTTTGAGGTTATCCATTTTTCGCTTTCCACTTTATATTTTGGATATGGACTCAGGAAATTGGTTTCGAACGGAAGCGAATCATCATCTTCTCCGGAAAAATCTTTTATGCCATAAACATCTGTGGAAGATATGAAGATAAATTTTTTCGCATACAGCTGAGAGATCTTTTTTACGGATTCAAAGTTTAGTTTTCTGTAGATTTCGTCTGAACCAACGTCAGATGCCAATCCAGCAGCGTGAACAACAATATCAGGTTTTCTACCGATTTTGGCCAATATTTCCTCGGCGATATTATCAGATGTAACGTCTCCGCGTATTATCGTTAAATTACAAAAATCATCAAACTCTTCGGGAATGTGTCGATGCACAAGCGCATAAACTTTCCAGCCGTGCTTAACGAAAATTTTTACAATATGATGTCCGATAAAACCGCCGGCCCCCGTAACCAACGTGACGTTGGATCCGTTTTCTTTTTTATTACCTTCTTCAGTGTATGCAAGATGTGCTTGCAAAAGCATGGGGACGTTGAGCCCGTTTTTTGTTTTTCTGTCGTACACAACATCTTACTCCCAAATGCTAAAACAATTTCAATATTGCAAATACATCGCGCATACAATGCAGAAGCTCGCGAAGGTGCTTGCAGCACACGCATTTACTTTTGCTGAGGCAGCTTAAACATTGCAAATACATCGCGCATACCTTTCAAGAGGTGGCGAAGCCGTTAACGCCCGTAGTGCAACTACTTTCGACGATGATATTTACGGCGTTGTCTATCTGCTGTTTTGTTAGCTCCTTCATAATGCAAAGCCTAATGCGGCACTCTTTTCTTCTGACGGCGGGATATGTGACAATGTTTGTGTAGAGGCCTCTCGAGCGCAATTCATTATGAAACTTTATCAATTTTTCTTCGTCGCCAATTATTATGGGAATGATTCCCGATTCCGAATCGCCAATGTTGAATTTGTTGTCGAGAAGTAACGCTTTCGCATAGTTTATGTTGTCCCACAACTGCTGACGTCCGGCCTGATCCTGCTCCATGAGCTTGAAAATTTCGATCAATCCACCAACAATTGCCGCCGGAAGTGAAGTTGAGAAGAAATACGTTCTCGCATAGAG
>BNWE01000268.1 GCA_025998595.1 Alphaproteobacteria bacterium
TACCAGATTAAATTTATGGATTCTGCAGCAGAAGAATTAAAAATACCACTTTTATGATAAAGATTTCGATAATTATTCCCGTATATAACGTAGAAAAGTATCTGACCAGATGTCTGGATAGCGTCATCAACCAGACATTGAAGGAAATAGAGATTATATGCATAAATGATGGTTCCACAGATAAATCTCTCGAGATTTTAAACGAATATGCAGCTAGAGATCCGCGAATTGTGCTGCTAAATCAATCTAATACGATGGGTCCCAGCATTACGCGCAACAAAGCTCTGAGCATTTCGAATGGAGAATATATTGGTTTTGTGGACTCCGACGATTGGATCGATTTGAACTTTTTCGAGGAATTGTATAACGCAGCTCAAAGACGTAACGCAGATATTGCTTGTGCTTCAATCGAGAGAATATACCCAAACGGCAAAAACAGAATGTTCGTGGAATTTCCGGAAGAGGCTGTTATTATATCTCCCACCATGAAATATAAAGCAACTATAACACCAAGGCGTGGTTACGTCTGGAATAAAATTTATAGGAGATCAGAGCTAAAAAAGCACAATCTTCTGTTTCCGGAAAATGTATATTTTGAAGACATGCCGTTCACGATTAGAGCGTTATTCTTTCTGAAAACACTGGTTGTTGTACCAAAAGTTAAATATCATTACTGGGTCAATTATAAGTCAATAATGAGAACAATGACTGATAGAAAACAGCTAGACTTTATGAATGCTCGTCTCGATTTCATAAATTTTACCAATAATCACCATATCACCTGCGATGATAAATATTATATTATACAGAGAATTTCGCATCGTTTCTGTGGAATTACGGTGATCAAAATTCACGAATGGAAGACGAAGAAAAAATACTATCTGTTTGGAGTAATTAAAATCTGGGAAATACTTAAATCCTGACTGCATGCAGCATGGGCGCTAATGCTTCGCCTCTTGTTGGAAGGTATGCGAATGCTATCTTCGATGCTGAAGCACATTAATATTAGAAAATGCATGTGGTGCACCCACTAAATTAACACTATTTTTATAGTTCTCGGATTATCATACATAATTAGAGCAGTTTATTTTGATTATGGTGTTTCAATTGGTTATTTGGTGTTTATTGGGAATAGTGCTTCTGGTAGTCAGTATCAACGACTTTTTGTTTTTCAGAATAGAAAATGGAGTCGTGATATTTCTGCTGGGGCTTTATGCGGTTTCGTGTATTTTTGGCGTTTCAGGTGGTAATTTCTTATCTGGCGTTTCCATGGCAGTTGGAATGTTCATAGTTACATGCATTTTGAATCGGTTGGACATGATTGGAGGTGGGGACGTAAAGCTATTATTTCCGCTGTTGTTGTTTGCGGAAAGCAATGTATATCAATTTGTGATTGGAGTATCAATAACGGGAGTATTGTTATCTATTATATATGTGTTATTTGTTAAGAAAATCTTCCTTTTTAGAAGGAGGATAGTTACTTGGTT
>BNWE01000269.1 GCA_025998595.1 Alphaproteobacteria bacterium
TTTAGTCGGATGAAATACGCAAAATGGAATCCAAGCCTGCAAAACGAGTATATGAATAGTGTGGAAATGCGCAGAATTTATGATACTCAAATCACTATGGATTTAAATGAAGCTGACGAAAGAGGCATCGCTAAAGGCATCGCCATTGGCAAAGCGGAGGGCATCACGGAAGGCAAAAGAGAGACCGCATTATCAATGCTAACTGATGGAATGTCAGTAGCTGCAGTTAGCAAGTATACTGGCCTCTCGACAAAAGAGCTCGAACAACTAAAAGCTCAGTAGGAGCATTTTGTTTAGCAAAACCCCATCGCTTTTTCCTGCTCTTTCCAAATGTAGGAGAATGGTTTTCGCACCAGATCTCTCAATAGCAGGTGCTTTGGGTGCTTTCCATCAATGATTGCTTCTTTGATTTTGGGACTTAAAATATTTAATTTCAACACCTGCTGTACATATCGTTTTGAAAATTTGTTTTGTCTGCAGAACGTTTCTAAATCTCCGTCAAATTGTTCGTAGATAATCTTCTCCCACAAGTACGCTTTTACGATTCCCGTAACGAGCGTTTCATCGACTTCTATCTGTTCAGCAGAATAAGTTCGGCTTAAAACCTTGCCTTTGTGAGAGCCTCGTTTGACGATTCTTACTGGAATAATAATGTTTTCGATGAATTGTGCATTTGTGGTCATTTCATTCTCCCAATCCCAGCAGCAATGTGTTGAAGCCATCCATATTCATCTGAATATTGAGGCAGTCCTCTTTGATCTCAATGAAATCTACCAGCAGTTTCATAATTCGTATCTGTTCCTGTGGATACAAATATGTCCAGGTTTCGCTGAGATTTTGCAGAGAAGTTTGCAATTGTTTTTCGTCGACAGTGTTTTCTTTGGCCAATTCCTGAATTTTCAGCATTACTTCAGGAGATTTTAATTTCTGCAGAACTTCTTCAATGACTCGCGATTCAATACTGTCGGCAGGAATCTTTTTTACCGAAGATGCGCAATTCTTATGCCTGATGTGATTGCTGCAAGTGTAGTATCTGTATTTCAACCCGTGGTTGTTGCAAGCAGTGGGAGACATTGTGGCTCCGCATATTCCGCACTTCAGAAGACCTTTCAGTGGATACGGACTGGATTTTTTCTGATGACTTGTGTTCTTGTTTTTTTCGAAAATTTCCTGTACTTTATTCCAAATTTCTTCATCGATTATGGCTTCGTGTTGACCTTTGTAAATCTCGCCTTTGTGTGTGACATAGCCTTTGTAGTACGGATTTTCGAGGATTCGTCGTATGGCTTTGCGGTCGTATAATTTTTCGCCTTTGTTTTTGCCTTTATCCTGAGGGCGTGGCTTGGAGCTACATCCTTTGCGATTCAGTTCGTCGGCAATTAATGTGCACGATTCTGTTTCGATGAATCTCTCATATATAAGCTTTACAACTACCGCTTCCTCTTCATTTATCAGCAATTTTCGCTCTTTGATGT
>BNWE01000270.1 GCA_025998595.1 Alphaproteobacteria bacterium
CCTCCAGACCATATTCGAATGCAGCGAATTTATTCAGAGCATTATGATTATTGCCGGTTCGTTTTCGGCGATATTTTTTGCAACACAGGCGATGTTTTCCTTCAACGTAAACCGCATTCTAATCTATTCCACATGCTCCCAAATTGGTCTGATGATTATAGCCTGTGGATTTTCCGCCTATGGAGCGGCGATTATTTTATTTGTCACCCATGCGTTTTCTAAAGCTCTTCTGGCATTCGTCATTGGATCAGTGATTTGCGCATTATCAGGAGAGCAAAATCTACACGATATGGGTGGATTATTCGAATTGCTTCCAAGAACATACGCATTATTTATTTCTGCAGCGGCATCCATGATATGTCTGCCATCATCCTATTACGCCTACAAAGTATTTTTGGGAGAGATCATGAACGGCGAGCAGCAGATGTATCGATTGGCGTTGATATCCATTATTGTGACTTCAATACTAACAAGCATCTACATGTTTCGCATGATATATAAAATATTTCACGGCCAAAAGAGTTTGGATGAAACCATCTTGGGATATATGAACGAAGATAATATATACATGAACCGAGCGTCATATGTTGCGTTATTTTTTGCGATTTTTTCCGGAATTATTTTTTATTATGCCGCCTATGCTGACGAAGTCTGGAGAGATGTTTTCGCATTTTCCAATAGTCGCTGTCATCCGGGAATTATTGTTTTTATAAATCTGCTGGGAATCGTTTTGGCGACGATGGTATGTAAATCGGTAAGACCAATAGTTATTCCGTGGTTTCATCGGTGCTTGCACCACATGCATTTACCGAAGTGGTTGCACCACAGGCGTTTACAAAATAGCGCATCTGCTGCAAGCATCGTAGGGATCCATGGAAACAGAATCCATGCTCTTATGTATAATTGGTCTATTTTTATAGAAAAGCATTCCACGGTAATTGGCTCCGTATGCATTGTTTTAATTGTGTTCTCATATCTTGCAATACGGATAACCAATCTACCATGATAGATAACATATTCTCCTACAGCGTTTTACTTTTTGTGATTCTAATACCGTTGATCGGTGCGCTTTGCATAACCAAAATCGACGAAAAGAATCTGCAATTAAATATAAAATGGGTAAGCATATGGTCTTCGGGATTTGTCTTTGTTCTGACAACGGGATTACTGTTATTTTTTGATGATACCGAAACCATATATTCGTACAGATATTTTTTGCTAAGCATAAATGGAGTATCGATATATTTCATGGAAGTCGCTGCGTTCATAACGCTGCTGAGCACCATAATCGCGAAAAACGAAATAAACCACGACGTAAAAAAATTCAACATAATGGTGATGGTTCTCGAATCATCGCTGCTGATGTTATTTTCCACGACGAACATTCTGATATATTCCTGTTTGTTGGAAGTCATTGTGCTAACGTCATATTTTCTAGTGGGATTTTTCTCCACGAAATACAAATATCAATCCAA
>BNWE01000271.1 GCA_025998595.1 Alphaproteobacteria bacterium
GACGCATTTGCGACAGTTGCTCCGATAATTTCTGTTTTCTTTCATCGATGGACTTCAATTTGCTGCCCTGGGATTTTTCTGCCTTCATGCCTTTCAGATCTCCAACCTCTTTCATCCATTTTCCAGTTGCGACTTTTTTCTTGCCGCTGGCTTTGCTTTTTGACGCTCTTTCCTCTTCCTTCATCAAACCTTTGTGCATAGATTTTTTCTCGCGTTCCAGCAATTCCATCTGATGAAAAATCGACTGTCGTTTCAATAGCATTTCACTCATATAATCGTCGTAATTTCCGCGAAAAACAGTGATCTTTCCGTCATCGATGTGCCACAAAATATCGACGCAGCTGCGCAGCAATTCCTTGTCATGGGTTACGATAATTAAAGTGCCGTAGTACGACTTCAGCATGCGCATTAGGCTTTTGCGATTTTGCAGATCCAGATGATTCGTCGGTTCGTCCAGCAAAAGTGCTTCTGGATTTTCGCTCAATGCACATGACAACGATTTGTTGAAACGTTCTCCACCGCTTAGCGAATCGAAATCATCGATAATTTGCGGAATATATGCCAATGGAATTTCTGGATTTTTCTCGACGATCATTTTTAGCAACGACGACTTTCCGCTGCCGTTTCTTCCGATGATTGCAACGCGATCGCCAAACGAAATCTGCGTAGAAAAATTCTCGAAACATACTTTGTGCGGAAATGATAAACTGAAAGCGATTATTTGAATTGGGTTATGCATGACATTTCTCTCTAAATCTACAACGAAAAATTGGCTTGAATTTCACGCCAATAAGCAAGACGATTTAAACGAGAATTTTCATGATACCGACCAACTCCAATTACTACCCAGGCATGATAGAATTACTGGAGCTAATTAGCAAGATCGGATTTAGAAATGGACATCACAATTCCACCATAATTTTTATATCGAATCCATTCATTACATCTTCTTTGATGATTTTCCAGCCAAGTTTTTCGTACCAAGAATGAATGGTTTTATCAGTTGTATAAAGATATAATTTTTCGAATCCAAAATTTCTTGCCTACCGCTTTGCGTATTCCACGAGATTCTCTCCGATTTTTTGTCGACGATATTTTTCGATAACAAATAGATTCGATAAACACGGAATAAAATTTTCGTTATTCGGAATATCCTTTGCTGCCAAACTAATTGTGCCAATCAATTCATCATTTTGAAAATACAAAAAACATATATCGAGCTTATTTGCGTTCAAACGACCCAAAAGTTTTATTTGAATTCGCTCAATGGATGGATCTTTCGTATATTTTCTCCAGGCATCGAAATACCACTGAGCAACTATAGGAATCAGATCCTGATGATTTGCGCAGGGTCTTTTAATTCTCCCCAAGAAGTAATAAAGTATTAATAAGTTTTATAGAGGCAAGAGAATGGCAACGTTAACAGAAATATTTTCAAGTATAGAGGATCCGCGGAATCCATCAGGTCGTAG
>BNWE01000272.1 GCA_025998595.1 Alphaproteobacteria bacterium
ATATTGGGGCAAACGCTTCAACAAGAAGAATCCTTCGATACATGATTTGGCAATGAGGTGCATATGACAAATGCCATATTACTGAGGAGCCGTATGAATCGAAAGGTTCACGTACGGATTTGGAGCCGAGTCAGGAGGGGCGACCTTCCTGGCTTAGGTTACGCGTACTCACTGCCTTCTTTGTTGATCAGTTCTTCGTGTGACCCAATTTCTTTTATTTTTCCATGATTAACGATGACTATCTTGTCTGCATTTCGGACTGTGGACAATCGGTGAGCGACGATGAAGACAGTTCTATCTTTCATGAGATTCTCGATGGCTTTCTGCACAATGGCTTCTGATTTATTGTCCAGCGCAGATGTTGCCTCGTCCAGTATTACAATTGTTGCATTCTTTAGAAATGCCCGGGCGATGGCCACTCGTTGCTTTTGTCCACCGGATAGCAGAACGCCGCGCTCTCCTATTTGTAAAGGTCCAAACACATATGAGACGGAATATGTCTCCCATAGGTTGAATTAATATACTGCATCGGAGTTAATCCTTTCAAGCGATTATGTGGTCGATATTCGTTATATTTTTGGACGGCTTTTTTAAGTTCGACACGTATTTCCTCCAATGTTGCAGTTTGCAGGTTGTCGCGGGCGTAGAACTCCTCTCGCAGAGTGCGATTTGAACTTTCGATGCCACTGTTATACTTTGGGCACGCTCGCGGCAAAACGATGAGTGGAATCTGCAATATGCGACAAGCTTCCTCAAAATCACCTCGAAATTCAGAGCCTCCATCCACCTGAACTGACAAAATTTCGAAAGGTGCATTTATTATCAATTACAACCGGCTAAAGCCGGTGGTTTGGGATTACGCTTGCAAAGCGGTCATGAGAGTAAACTCAAAACTCTGATATCCTGAAATTATCTTCCATATGATGAGCTTCCTGATCTTCTATATATTTTTGAACGTCTTCTATGTTTGCATTCTCACTGTCATCAACATCTTGCTTCCATACATGGCGTAGAATATTGTGCAATATTCAATACACAAGCAATGTGCTCATTTTCTGCAAGTCACAGTAATACTAAAGTCTTCGCCTAAAGGCGATGGTGTTGACCCATCCCAGGTAACTACATAAATTCCATCAAGAAACTGCGCGCATCTGTGCTGGTTGCTGATGAAAAAATACCTATAGATAGATGTTTCGATTTTCGCTCCCAAGCGTGGAATGCCTTGATTTCTAATCCATTTTTTATAACCGTCATGTGATCTATTTGAACGCGTTCGCCAAGCACCATGTGTTCGTATCGCTTGAAAGTATGTCCATTGAACTTCCGGCTCTTCTTCTTGGCACACGGGCGTTTCATAAAATTTTAGAGATATGTTTAGTTAATGTTTGGGAGGCTTGTTCGACGAGCTTGCACGTCATAAAAATGCACAAAAAAGTAGCAAAAAACGATTGATTGCTACGTTTTTT
>BNWE01000273.1 GCA_025998595.1 Alphaproteobacteria bacterium
TCGATGTTTTCTATTGAAACATCAAGGTTTTTCAGTCTCTGTTGAAGCAGTTCGATTGCTTTTTGCGATACTTTCATGATCATCTCCACAAATCGTAAGTGCTGCTTAATCCCTTGCACTGCCAGGCTTTCAGCGTTTTTTCGACGTCGATTTCCAGGCCATCGACCAAAGTTTCTGCTCTGAAACTGTGCACATACCAATGTAAAAATTGCACGTAGTAGCTGTAAGTGTTCGTGTAGTAATAGCTGGACGTGTATAGAATTATCGCGATAGTTGTGTTTGCTGGCACGTTAAAACTGGCTGTTCCGGAAAAATTACTGGAAGTTGCAGACGTTACGTAAATATTTTGCCAAGCAATTTCTTCGTTTTCTGCATTTGGTGTTCCTACGAGAACCGCTCCACCAGCGCCATAGCTGCTTCCACCGATATTGATGGTTGTGGCAATCGCTAAATTTGTTGTATTTTTGACGAAAAATACACCAAGTGCAGCATACGGATATTCGTACATGCCTGAAGAAGCGTAGTATTTCAGATACATTTCTTTTTGAATAAAATTTCCTTTCGCCCCCTGCAAAAAGCACAAACTCGGCTCTTTATAAAATCCGGCATATTCCGTTGTGTATTCGTGGGTTCCGGCCAGAAGTTTCAGCATTTCATTTGCACTATTGACAGACCCAAGTGTTCCAAACTCCGAAGTAAAATATCCGACGCCATAGCTGTAATCGTTGTAGCGTGATAAAATACCGAAAACAAATGGCAATGCACCATTCTGCACAAATTTTACTCTGTTTCCTTCTTTTGTTATTTCCTTCAAAATTGAGGATCCGGCTGGTACATCGTTCACGGTTGCAAATTGTTCGGTGAGCGCTGCAAGCTCTGGTTTTCTAGCTTCCACCAAATTAATTATCGACATTAGATTTTCGTCTGTAACGGTTGCAATTGCCTCGCATGCCTCATCTTTCAGGTCTCCCAAGTCAGCGATAAATGTCTCATTATGAACCGACAATGCCGTCAAATGCTCGTTGGTTTTTGCTAACATCTCCTCTAGTTTTTGATCGGTCAAGTTAACAATATCGATCATTTTTCCGTTGCTTGCCACAGCTTCGAACGCTTTTGCTAAATACGCGACTTGCTCCGGAGTTGCTTCTTGAGACAGCGATTGCAACCTGGAATGAATGGCATTTAAAGTTTCTTCAGTAACGCTCATTTTTTACCTCCCACCAGCGTGACGCTGGACCCATTTATTTTTTTGTACACCTCGCACACCTTGCAACCTATTGGCGAAGCCGTTAGTGCCCGTGCGGCTCGCACTCCCACAATCCTAAAAATTTTTCGAAGTTTTCCCGATCAAATGTATCGCTCATTCTCGTACAAATTGCATCAACCTTTGCCATGTCCGCATCAATGGCGATGTATGCTTCTCGCATTCTCACAACGTCCTGAGACGCAATGTTTAGCGGATGTG
>BNWE01000274.1 GCA_025998595.1 Alphaproteobacteria bacterium
TAAAAAACGTAGCAATCAATCGTTTTTTGCTACTTTTTTGTGCATTTTTATGACGCGCAAGCTCGTCGAACAAGCCTCCCAAACATTAACTAAACATATCTCTAAAATTTTATGAAACGCCCGTGGAAGTGCTTTCGTCATTATCCCAATCATAAACTCTTATGCTGGATGAGCGGGACTCAGATGATGCTGGCATGCCGAAACTTGGAGATGAGAGATTATCAAACCTTGGGGAATCTGGCGGGCTGCTAAATAGTCCTGAAGTTGGCATCGAATCGAAGGATGAAGGGAGAGACCACGTGCTCTGAGGCACTGAACTGACTTTCGATGGAACAAAATGTGTCTGTGAACTTGAGCCACCATCTGATGAGCCAGCTCCATTCGCCTCTTCTGAGCAACTCACATCCGGCAAAGCTTGCAACAGTAATCCAAGAACAATCAAGTAACGTAACGCAGTATATGTCATATTTATCTCCTATTGTTTACTACAAGAGTATCATATCACCATTTAGTTAATTTTTTATTAAAAAGTGCAAACATTTGAATGTTTTTGAAATATTGCATTTTTCTACCTGTACATATCGAGTGGTTTTTCGAAGCAGGGGTTTCAATCACGATTGATTGCCTAGGAAGAATTTGGCGCCGGAAGTACGGAGGCATCATTTGAACTTGCGAGCTTCTCGAGGATTCCCGCTGGTAACACCGCTGGTTGCCTGGAAAAATCCTCGAAAGGTCTATTTAGCTCCCAAAGGCACACCTATCATAAAAAATCATTCCAAAAAACCCATTGAACTACCGAGGGATTCTCCGAATCACATATATCTAACTTCGAAGAAATCTTATTATAAATAGCAGATCCATATAGGTCTTCTTTGAAGAGGCCAGCTTTCTTTAAATCCGCAATAATCTCTTCAGCGAGCTTTTTCCTACTTGCCAGATCAATTTCATAGATACTGTCGATTTTGTTTTTTGCCATATATTCTGCCCTATATGCAGAAACAGCAGAGAGTGCTTCATCAATAGCTTTGAAAAAAAGTTCCTTTTGTGGTTCCACTTGTTTCCTTATCCTTTCAAGCTGTGCATCTACAGCATCAAGAAACTTACTATCATTTGCCAAAGCATTTGCCGATACAGATACCTCATCAACAAAGGTCGATACAGATACACACATAGGCTTATGAAGCATCGATTCTTTGATATAAGACTCCAGAGCCTCCTTGCGGTCTTCTTGTCTAGCCAATCTACACCAACAGTAGGTGTGAAGAAAATAAGAAATGTAATCGCGCCCCCTCTCAATGGCAGCTAAATTTGCCGTACCGGGACCAGTCATGCACTTAGCAAGGAGGCTCTGGAGTCTTATATCAAAGAATCGATGCTTCATAAGCCTATGTGTGTATCTGTATCGACCTTTGTTGATGAGGTATCTGTATCGGCAAATGCTTTGGCAAATGATAGTAAGTT
>BNWE01000275.1 GCA_025998595.1 Alphaproteobacteria bacterium
TCTCTTTTGCTGTCACTTCTAGCCTCCGATAGTAAAACGTATTAATTCTACCTCTTTCTAGCAAAATTGTTTAACCCTCTCTTCTCATATCTAAAATATTTAAAAAATTTTATGAAACGCCCGTGAAATGGTGACGATTTTGCTTATGTTTCATGTATCGCACATGAAAGATTTCAAGAACTTCTATTTGCATTATTTGCCTAATTACCGTGACGAATTTCCCAAGATGCCATGCTATGAACGATTTGTGATATTGCAACCCCGAATTGCGCCGATCATGCTCTTGCTTTTCATGAGTCTAAGAAAAAACAACAGTGATACTGCTTTTGTTGATTCAACTCCTATTAGAGTCTGTCACAACAAAAGAATCTTCAATCACAAGGTGTTTGATGGCATTGCGGCTCGTGGCAAGTCAACCATGGGGTGGTTCTTTGGATTCAAATTGCATCTTGTGGTTGATGAATGTGGCGAAATTATAAATGCACAATTAACACCTGGAAATTGTGATGATAGAGCTCCTGTGGAAGATTTAGTCGAGCATTTTAGGGGGAAATTATTCGGAGACAAAGGATATATTTGCCAAGAGTTATTTCAAAAACTCTACCAAAAAGGCGTCAAGTTAGTTACTGGAATTAAAAAAAGAATGAAAAACATGTTCATGGACATGAAAGAAAAAATATTACTGAGAAAAAGGTCAATCATAGAGACTGTTTTTGGGTATTTAAAACGAACTATGATGCTCGAACACACCAGACACAGGTCTCAAAAAAACATGGGCATTCATGTTATGTCTACTCTCGTGGCTTACCAACTCTTGTGTGAAAAACCTGCTATTACTCCTATCTTTCAAATGGTTAGCTAATCCATTATTCGCGTTATTAGGTCGCTTAACGTTTTTTCCATTGGATCTTCCTCTATTACTTCCATCCCTTGATTAAATCATATGCCTTGAGGTTTATCAACTGATACAAACACTATCACCATAGACGTCGACTATCGCTGCCAAATACAAAAATCCGCACGGCATCTTTATGTAGGAAATATCCGTCGACCAAACTTGGTTAACCCGTTGAATTACCACGTCTTTTAGCAGAAACGGATACTTCTGCTCATTGGACGCCTTCGACATATTCATGCGTCTCTTCGGTGTTAGTGCAAAAATACCATTTTCGCTCATAAGTCTTTGAATTTTCTTATGATTAACATCGTAGCCTCTGCGATGTAGTTCATGAGTCACCTTCCTGTAGCCATAAAATGGCGATTCAATCCATATCTCATTGATTTTACTCAAGATTTCCTTGTCTATCGCTGACTCTAGTGGCACATAAAACAACTTCGATCGACACACCGAGAGCAGTTCGCATTGACGTCTTATACTTATGTTTTCCTCTGATTTATCAATCATTTCCTCTCTCCTATCAGGCAATACTTCGAGTAGTTTTTTTTTGAAA
>BNWE01000276.1 GCA_025998595.1 Alphaproteobacteria bacterium
ATTATAAGCTGGATTTTCTAAAGAATTTAAAAGATAAGTTTTTGGCGTTTAGTGATGAAATTTTCGTCGCCGGTGGCGATTTTAACGTCGCTCCTCATGCCTGCGATGCTCCAAGTCCGGATTACGACGGAATTATGTGCTCCGAAGCAGAAAGAAACCTCTTAAAAGACATCCGAAACGCCGGCTTCAGCGATATTCTCGAAAAAGAAGGACTCACCTGGTGGGACTATCGCCGTCCGAGTAATTTCAAAAACGATATTGGCTTTAGAATAGACCATTTTTATCTGTCGCAAAAAGCTTGTGCTGTACTTTCAAATAGATCTCTCGCAGAATCGACTATATTCGAGGATTTTTTAGGAGACACGCAGCGCAGAACCGGAGCGTACTTTGATGTACGTGAGGATTCGAGCAGTGGATCGACGACAAAAATACCGGATAGAGGAAGGTTATGCGAGAGATCGGTGTTACGTTTTGCTAGAGAATTACCTAGACCATCTGATCACGCTCCCATAATGTGCGAGATCAAAACATGAGTGATTGCATCACCTGCATTAGTGCTTCGCCTGCAGCCGATATGTATGCTTACCGTAATTGCAATGCAGAGTCAGCTTCCAAGATAGCGTCGATGCATCCATCAACCGATAGCATTAATGCGTGTGCGGCACGCACCGTCACGTTAGTCACGTTGGTTATAAATCTCGATCGGGCTACGGAGCGACTTTCGTACGTACTTCCGAATATTTCTGCGCTTTGTATTCCCTACGAGGTTGTTTCGGCCATCGATGGCAAAGAATTGTCGCAGGAAACGGTAGAATCGATCGTCGATATCGAAAGTTACGTGAAATTTTTCAAAATGCTGCCAGAACCGGGCACCATCGGATGCTCGCTAAGTCACGAGAAGGCGCTGAAACGTTTTCTGGAATCTGATAATGAATTTGCGGTTATTTTCGAAGATGATGTTTCTTTTGATCCCGCACAGTTATCCGAGATCATAAAAGAGCTAATGGAAAAAAAACATCTGTGGGATATAGTCAGCTTCGAGTTAAACCATCATGGTCATCCAATGAAGATCGCGCAGTTATCGCATGAGAAATCCTTAGTTTTTTATCTAACTAACGTGAAACATGCGGGAGCTTATATGATAAACAGGGACACAGCTTGTAAATTGCTAAAATATTTTTATCCGATAAAAATGCCTTTCGATCATTATTTCACGAGATCATGGGAATTGGGCATAAAATTCTGCGGAGTGGAGCCGAGAATTGTGGAGCAAAAATTCGGCAATTCCCAAATAAAAGTTTCGGAAAGCAAGAAAATAAGATCTGCTCGCATACTGGCTCATAATTTCTGTTACAACGTCTCTACTTCCATAAAACAGACAGCCTACAACCTTTTTTGTTATTTATCTCACAGGTGGTTTTGAAAATAAAAAATGTATAACGGAA
>BNWE01000277.1 GCA_025998595.1 Alphaproteobacteria bacterium
TCTTAGTTACAACAGATTCGAAGAGGACGAAATCACCATAACCCTTGAGGGAAAGAAGTCTGTGTACGAGCTGGCAGTTATGCTTGGACATGGATGTGATGTGATTTATTTTTCTTGCGACATGAATCTTACTGTTCCAAAAAGACGGCGAAACGCCATTGTCAATGCCATTGTCAATGCAAATGAGCAAATGTGGATCGGGCATTTCGGTCTCATGTCTCAGCTGGATAAAATTTTCTTCAGTGTATCGATTCCGTTTACGTCTTCGTTTTTGGCAGATGAGGTGATAGTTGAGTCCACCATAAAAGCCATAACAACCGAATGCGATAGGTTCTACCATTATTTTCTGGCGCTAATAAACAATAGTATGCCCAGCAATATATCCGTTGAGGCGCTGTTCATCGAATCTGCCGGAGAAGCGTAGCTGCTCGTTTTTATAACGCTAATTTTACGGAACATTAGTATATTTCTGCAACAGTGGTGTATTATATATATTGGAGAGATAATACTCGCACCATTCAATCGCTAATACACACTCAATATTGTAATTGTTAATTTGTATCTAGCAATTGCTGTTTGGATTCCTACGACTCTTCTGGGCTCTGAATGACGAGAGTTTTAGCGTTTTTCATCATCCAGAGGAGCGGAGCGACGTAGGGATCCAGTGAACGAAAAATCCGACATATTTCAGCCGGCGGTAAAGTCATTAATAGCTTATGCACAAAAGCTCCTAGACTGCAGCAGGTGCCGTAGCTGTATCTGTAGCGCTAGACTCAGCCTTCATTTGCGCTTCTGCGGCAAGAAGCTTCGCTTTCGCATCTTCTGCTGCTGCTTCCGCGGCAAGAATCTTAGCATCTGCTACTTCCCATGGTTTCATTTCAGTACCATAACGATCTAGCAACTGAACGACTGCCATCGGAGCGGCGTCGCCCTGACGGAATCCGCACTTAACTATGCGAATGTATCCGCCGTTTCTGCCGGAATAGCGAGTGGCCAACGGTCCAAAAACCTTCGCTACTAACTCCTCATCTCTCAACTTCGCAAACAAATTTCTTCTATCGGCGAGTGTGCCATGTTTTCCGGTGGTCAGCATTTTCTCCACATATGGCCTCAGATCCTTAGCCTTTGGTAGAGTCGTAACAATCTGCTCGTATCTCAGCAAAGCTTTCGCCAAGCTCTGGAACAACGCTTTTCGCTGAGCTGTTGGTCTATTAAATTTTCTACCATTCATTCTATGACGCATTGAAAATCTCCCTAAAATTTATCATGGGCACGCTTGGAAGCATCTTCCATATTTTCCAGCGGCCAGCCGTTAACCTGCATACCGAGATACAATCCCATATGAGATAGCACCTCCTTAATTTCATTAAGAGACTTGCGTCCGAAGTTTGGAGTACGCAACATCTCGCTTTCCGTTTTTTGCACGAGATCGCCAATGTAGAC
>BNWE01000278.1 GCA_025998595.1 Alphaproteobacteria bacterium
TTTGGAGATGAAGATATGGGTTTTCCGGAGTGGGTTTCTCGTTTTAAAGAGTCGCATACGGTCATAAAGCGGATCAAAGGGCACTACTATAAGTATGAAGTCACCTATCAATATGACAAAGAGACCAAACGATCCAAGCGCAAGACCGTGAAATTACTGGGCAAGATCACTGAGAAGGATGGATTTGTCCCATCGCCCAAGAATATGTTGCGTGAAATTGTCCAAAAACCACGCAATGTCGATAGCAAAATGTTCGGAATTTTCGCGTTATTTGAGGAATTATTGGCCGATGAAATTCGCTCTCTACCGACGGTTTTTGATCAAGAGACGGTAGAGCAACTGCTTGTTTTTGCCATGATGAGATGGTCGCGCCAGTCTCCGTTCAAGCGTCTTGCGCACTATCATGAACAGGATTTTTGCTCCGAATCTTGGTGCAAAGAGTTCCGCTTGACGGACAAGAAGATTGCCGAAACGTTAAAAAAGGTTGGCGAGAACAGAAATAAAATCGAGCAATGGATGAGGGCTCTTTTGCCGATATCACCTGAAAAATCAGATAATTTTATGCTAATGGATTCAACGCACGCCATCAGTTCATCGGAGCATCTTACCGCTAGCGTGTTGGGGCACAACCCAGACGGTTTTGACAAACAAATTAGGTTAATGTATCTATTTAGCCCCGTTATCAAAAAACCCATCTATTATAGGCTCGTGAACGGCAATATTCCCGACGTTTCCTCCATGAAATTATGCCTGGAAGAAATGGAATTGGACGAGGCAATTATGGTCGCAGACAAAGGATTCTATAGCAAATCAAACATCAAAGAGCTAAAAAGGCAGCATTTACAATACGTTATCCCGCTACCGAGAGGCAGCAAATTAATCGATTACACACCGTTGGAGAATGGGATTTTTAAGAAAACCCGACAATTTTTCGTCTATCAAAAGCGGATAATCTGGTATAATTCCTACGAAAAAGACGGACAAAAATTCGTAACTTTTTTGGATGATCGACTGCGCACCGAAGAAGAATGTAGTTTTTTGCAGACAGACAAGGAAAAATTGAAGGAATTAAGCGAGGAAGAGTTCTCGCATAAGTTGTCCACGTTCGGCACGCTAACATTAACTTATGATACTAAAATACCAAAAACACCCGAAGAATTATACGAAATCTACAAGCAACGCAATGAAATTGAGACGATGTTTGATGCTTATAAAAATTTTCTTGAAGCCGATAAAACTTATATGCAGAATAAATTCGTACTCGAATGTTGGTTGTTCGTGAATTTTTTAGCAATGATTGCGTATTATAGGTTGTACAGCAAGCTCAGAGAAGAAAAATTGTTGAAAGAAATCTCTCCGAAAGATGTGATCGAATGGGCAATGGCGATATATAAACTCAAAATTAACGGACAATGGCATATCTCCGAAATACCTCG
>BNWE01000279.1 GCA_025998595.1 Alphaproteobacteria bacterium
GGTCTAATATAGATAATATGAAGTGATATTGTTTTTGGTAAAAATACCGCCTTTGCCATTTGACTCCAAAGACGGCGTTTTACTCGTTAACAGACAATCTTATGAATTTTTCCAATATTTTTCGTATGTTGCCGGGTCAAATGTAGCAAGCTTGGCAAGCTGCTCTTTGATTGCAGTCGCATAGTTGTGCATTCCCATTACTTTGAGGAATTCTAATAATCTCGTCATTCTTTGCTGATTATGAGCCTCCTTACGGCTTCCTTTTTCATCAGGATATCCTGCTATTTTTTTTCTAATGACATCTCTGTTTTGCTGAGAAATAATGAGCTTATCAGCGTGATCTACAGAAGCATAAAATCCCCAGAAACGCAGCATATGCAACATATTTTGCTTAGCATTGGATCGAATAAATGATCCCATAGTAGTATAAGGTTTGATATCTAGTATAATGGACAACGCCTGAAGTGGAGACTTTCCTCCTGAGGTCACTAATTTCTGGTTTTCCAAACAGTATTCTGGATTCGCATACGCACTTTTCGCTATCGTTGGGAAGACAAGCTGCACATAATTGTGCATACCTTCCAGAACAGGTTCATTTGCGGCTCTAAAAGCTGCGAGAGATGAAAATGGCCCAGGAAAAGAATGTACTTCTGCTCCAGAGAGGAACGCGAGCCAATCTTCGAATTTTTTATCCAGAGTGATACCATTTTCCTTTTTTAAACTTGCAAAATCTGCGTCTAAAAAATATTTGTCACGCCGTAGTTCTTCCTGATAGTAACTACGATAGATTTCTCCGGCCTCCTTCCAATATTGCCCATATGTTTGTGTGTTGATTTTAGCAAGCTCCGCTTTAATCGCATCTGTATAGCTATGCATTCCTAATATTCCAAGAAATTTTAGCATTCTTGTCATTATCAACTGATTACGCTTGCTATCTATCAATTTTTCCTTAATGACAATTTTGTTTTGCTGATAGATCATGAGCCTATCTAGGTTATCTACAGAAGCAGCAAATCCACAGAAGTGCAGCATACGCAATATATTTTGCTTGGCATTGGATCGAATAAACAATCCGATGATAGAGCTTTTGTCCATTAATCTCTCATGTAACATTTCAAACAGTTCTTGTCCATCTTCCGCTGCAGCAGTATGCAAGCAATAACCTTTATTATACGCTCCTGGCTTATCGTTGGGAAAAACAAGCTGCACATAATCTTGGCTATTTTCCAAGGTTGCATCACTTGCGGCTCTAAAAGCGGCGAGAGATGAAAATGGTCCAGGGAAAGGGCGTACTTCTACCCCACAGAGGAACGCGATCCAATCTTTGAATTTTGGATCCACAGCACCTCTTGTTCGCTCTTTAATTTCTGCATTTATAGCTGCTCTGTCACACTGTAATGATGCCTGCGTTTGTGCTACACTAT
>BNWE01000280.1 GCA_025998595.1 Alphaproteobacteria bacterium
GATCTAGCGCAGCAGTTATTTCGTCGAACAGAAGTATTTTTGAGTCGACGATGATCGACATAATGATGCTCAGCGCCTGTCTCTGGCCTCCGGACAGATCTTCGACGTAATCGTCCAGTCTGTTTTCCTTTTCCATTAGGCGCTCCATCAACGAACTCTCCCTCATAGAAATTTCCATCTGGATATGTTGATGTTCCATTTCTACTGCCCTGCTGCACCTTCTTCGGCGCAACCTTTTCTTTTTTTGCGCTACTTTTTTTGATCCCCTCCCCTTCCAGATTTTCCACATCAGCGGAATCCGAAATTATTTCCGTATCCTCATTTTCGGGAGCCAACTCACGCTCCTTTGGCAAAACTTCGGCAATAGCGCTCTTCAAAACTCTTATGCGAATCCCACCTGCCACCTCCAGTGAGACCTCTCCGTCCTTTGTAATTTTATGAACGCAACCGATGATTCCTCCTGATGTAACAACGACATTGCCCCTTTTCATGGAATCAATCATATTGCGTCTCTTTTCCTCTTTTTTCTGCTGAGGACGCATTAGTAAAAAATAAAACGCGACCAATATCAATAATGCCGGTGTTAATGCTCCCAAAATTCCCGATCCTACAGATGGAGCTCCAGCAGTCGATGGTGTGGTCGTTGATGTCTGTGTTGCTGTGTTAGCCATACTATTCCTCTCATGATAAAAACATGCAAAAGCTATTATATACAACTATTCTGAGGAAGTATCTAGTTCGATTTATAAATTACTTTATCATACTCGATATTTCCAGCACATATGCAGTAGTTAACGCGCCTGCAGATCCATACTACCAAAGAAATGTAAAGATTTCGCTAATTTCATCGATGCTAGTTCAATTTTCCGATCTTGTCGTGTATATTATCATTAATTATATTAACAGAGAGTTACAAATGAAATTTAATGAATTAAGCGACATAATAACAAACGCATTGAAAAAATCTCTTGGAGAGGATGGTTATCAGGAATTGCAAGAGTCTTTTTCTGCTCTTAGTTCTCAGAACAAGAATCAGAGCCAGAAAACGATTTTTTCAACAGTTCTATCTGAAGGAGGAAAATATACTGGCGAGGTTAATGCTGACAATATTCCACATGGAAAGGGAAAGCTTAGACTTCCTGATGGCAGCGTATATGAGGGGGATTTCATTGATGGAACAGCACAAGGGAAGGGAAAGTCTGTGCTTGCCAATGGATCCGTATACGAGGGAGACCACAAAGATGGGAAACCGAATGGAAAAGTAAAGATTACGTGCTTCGATGGGCACGTCTATGAGGGCGATTACGAAAACGGAGCAGCACACGGAAATGGAACATCAACATATCCAGATGGAAATTTCTATGAGGGAGAGTTCGTTGATGGAGCGCCTAATGGAAAAGGAAAACAGATAACTGAAGATGG
>BNWE01000281.1 GCA_025998595.1 Alphaproteobacteria bacterium
ATGCAAAAATGAAATTCGTTCGATTCAGAAAAAAATGAACGAAGATAAAAAGTTCGAACAAGCCAAAGCAGCCGTCGCTGCACAACAAATTTGGAACGAAGGTATCGAATGTGAAACGCATCCATATTTGCAAACCAAAAAAGTGAAACCATATGGATTAAAAATGCAAAACGAAACACTTTTGATTCCGATTTTCGATGAGAACGACAACTTGGTTTCTCTTCAAAAAATCTATCCCAATGGATTGAAAAAATTCCATGCTGGAGGACGCAAAAAAGGCTGTTATTTTGTGATTGGAGAGATTTGCGATGAGGTCATAATTTGCGAAGGTTATGCAACTGGAGCGAGCATACATGAATGCATCGAAAAACCTGTTGTAGTCGCGTTCGATGCCAACAATTTATTGGATGTAGCGAAAAGTATAAGAAAAAAATATCCGGGTGCAAAAATTACAATCGCTGCCGACAATGATAAGTACAATGTGGAATCCGGAAATGTTGGTATAACCAAAGCAAAAGAAGCAGCGGTTAATATCAAAGCAAGTATCGTAATTCCAACCTTTGAAAATGAGTCCGAAAAACCAACCGATTTCAATGATTTATTTGTTCTCGAAGGTGCAGAAAAAGTTCGAGAGATTTTTGCAAAAAGCCAAGAGAAAAATTCTATCTGCGAAAGCATGGTCGATGGCTTTCGGCTTACTGAAGATGAATTGTCTTATTATGATAAGCGCCGCAAGGTATATGTTTTTGTTTCTGGTTACGTAAAAGTCATCGCACAAACGGAAGATTCAGACGGAGAAAACGCTGGGAAATTACTTGAGTTCAAAACACGTCGTGGGCAACTGCGTCGCCTTCGTGTTCTCAACTGCTGGTTGTCCAAGGATGGCGACAAAATGAGAGAGGTTCTTCTAAAAAATGGACTAAAAATATCTACTAACGGCAAGGCGAAATTAAGGCTAAACGACTACATCAATAATTGCGATCCCGCAGTTTTTGCGAAATTTATTAAAGTCAGTGGTTGGTATGAAAACGGATTCATTACCGAAAATGGCTTCATCGGAAAACCGCCAAAAGAATTGGTTATACACCAATCGGACGCAGATCCATCTTATGTAGAAACGAGTGGTAGTCTAGAAGAATGGACGCAACATGTTGCAAAACCGTGCGAAGGCAATTCGAGACTTGTGCTTGCAATTAGTTCAGCCTTTGCCAGCATTTTATTGAAGTCATGCGATAGGGAAAATTTCGGAATCAATTTCGTTGGAAACAGTTCTGAAGGAAAAACGACAACGCTATATGTGGCAGCATCAGTTTTCGGCAGTCATAAATATATCAAACCATGGAAAGCAACCGACAACGGACTCGAAGGGGTTGCTGTAACTCACAACGACATGTTGCTAATTCTAGACGAAATCGGCTTGA
>BNWE01000282.1 GCA_025998595.1 Alphaproteobacteria bacterium
ACAGGTCTCAAAAAAACATGGGCATTCATGTTATGTCTACTCTCGTGGCTTACCAACTCTTGTGTGAAAAACCTGCTATTACTCCTATCTTTCAAATGGTTAGCTAATCCATTATTCGCGTTAATAGCACATTTCTTGCGGTTTAAAAGGATGCATCATGTTACCGAAAATTCTGAAAAACTTTAATAACCATGTTCACATTTAATTTTTTGCGTCTTGTAGCATCTCAAACTCCACTGTCAAAAAGTGGCAAAACCTAATTGATGAACATGGTTAATGTGTTCGTTGATGGGCGAGGTTATGCCGGAAAAGTTGAAGAGATTTCTCTGCCGAAATTATCTTTAAAAACCGACGAATTTCGAGCTGGTGGAATGGATGCGCCAGTTGAAATTGATATTGGCATGGAAAAATTGGAGGCGGATTTAACTTTCGCCGAATATGATTCCGAGCTCATCAAATTATTTGGTTTGACCGAGGGCAACGAAGTGGCGTTGACCTTACGCGGCGTGATTCAAAGCACTGGAAATGCAGACTCTGTAATCATTAATCTACGGGGCATGATTAAGGAAATGGACTTCGGCAGTTGGAAACCAGCGGATAAGGCGACGCTCAAGTGCTCGATTTCCTGCACCTACTACAAGTTGTCCATTGCGGAAAATAATCTCGTCGAAATCGATGCCGTAAACATGATTCGCAAGATTAATGGAGTCGATCAATTGAGCAGTCATCGAACAATTTTAGGAATCTAACCAGGCTGAGCCTGGACTCGATTATTTATGTCGAGTGAGCAAAAAGGTAATAAAAACAAGCTGCTCCGATGTCGCAGCATACAAACAGGGAGGAAAAAGAGCATGGAAAAAGTAAAACTAAATGATCCAATCAAAATTGACGGTGTTTTGGTGCATGAAATTTCATTGCGGAGACCAAAAGTTCGAGATCGCCTTCTGGTTGAAAAGGGAAACGGCAACGATGCCGAAAAAGAAGTAAATTTCATCGCAAATTTAGCGTCGCTCACTCCTGAAGATGTGCAAGAAATTGATTTGCAAGATTACGCGAAAATCCAAGATGTGTTGCGCAATTTTTTAGTCCAGCCTGATCGGCCTCAGAATTGAGGCATGCTGCTTTGGCAATGGCATCGCATGCGAACGGAGGAATTTCCGAATGGTTGGACATGGATTTAGATGAGTTTTTGTTGTGGATTGAGGCATTGCAATCGATGAACAAGTAAACGGGTGCAGGGATCATCCCCTTACTCCACCCCATAACTTATGGTAAACTATTTCAAAAAGTTATGGTTGGAGCTATAAAATGATTGGGATTATTTCAGAATATTTTGATGGATTAGGTAAGGTTTTATTAAAGAATTTGCCTCAGGTTGTTCAAGGCATGGTGCGCTCAGGATCATCGAGTGTGT
>BNWE01000283.1 GCA_025998595.1 Alphaproteobacteria bacterium
TTTCTTGATCAAAAACCGTCGGTAGAGAGCAAATTTCATCAGCCAACAACTCCTCAAATAACGCGAAAATTCCGAACATTTTGCTATCGACATTGCGTGGTTTTTGGATAATTTCACGCAACATATTAGACCTATTGCGAAGGTGTGATTAGGGGCATGGTAGGATTTTTAGTGTAGTTAGCTCAGAATTCTTTTTCTTAATTTTTCTTTCATGCGAGTCCAAATCCGTTTTTCAAGTTAACAATTCCAGAGACAATCCTAAACTTTAAGTTAAATCTTATCTTTTTGTTGCGATAACGGTCTGACATGATTCGGAACACCTTGATGTCTCCAAGAATGTTTTCGACAATCACTCGAACTTGCGATAGCGCTCTATTACATGCCTTTTCATCATCAGTTAATTCACCTTTTTTTGGCTTTTTCTTTACAGTTTCAGAATCTTCGTGAATATTCTTGAGCCCATCGTAACCAGAATCGCCCCAAGCATGCGTTCCCTGAGGAATTTCTTCACCATCTTCTAAAAGCTTGAAATCGTGAACCGTTCCGGGAACAGTATCTGAAATGTGTACAATCCGCCCCTTCTTCGTAACGCGAATCTCCGTCTTTAGCGTGTGACGCTTCTTGCCGGAGTAATACTGCTTCTGGTTGTGTTTCGGACGCTCTATTTGATTCTCTGTAGCGTCTATAATCACATCATGAAGCTCTTCAGGAGAAAGACCTTCTCGCTTCGGAAGCTCAAGTACTTGTTTCAAAAGCGGCTCCAGCTTCTGTATAATGCGACACACGTTCGCCTTGTCGATGCCGAATAGCATTCCAACAAATTCCTGAGTGATATAATGCCTGTAATAGAGTAGCAACATCATAATTTTCTCTGTCAGATCAAGCTTGTAAAATCGACCGGGACGCTTGTAGTGCTCCACTACTTCGCTCTCCCACAAACCTTCAACTTTTGACCGAATTAACTCAAATTCAGTAATTTTTACTCCAAACAAACTCAAAAATAGATCTGGGCGCTTCTTTACTATTTCATATTTGATCATTAACCATGTTCATTAATAGGTTTTTGCCACTTTTTGACAATGGAGTTTGAGATGCTGCAGGGCGCAAAAATTTAAATGTGAACATGGTTATTGGCATACCTACATTAATAACAGAACTATACTACGTTTTAACTCCTTATTAATCAAAATTCAACCTTCGCAACAGGTCTATTCTTGGGCGAGGGGACAAATCCATCCTTCTCTGTGATCTTGCCCAGCAATTTCACGGTCTTGCGCTTAGAGCACTTGGTCTCCTTGTCATATTGATAGGTGACTTCATACTTATAGTAGTGCCCTTTGATCCGCTTTATGACCGTATGCGACTCTTTAAAACGAGAAACCCACTCCGGAAAACCCATATCTTCATCTCCA
>BNWE01000284.1 GCA_025998595.1 Alphaproteobacteria bacterium
TTTATGCAGTCATATGTGTCGCAAAATGCAACCGCAGCAACACAATGAGGTTTGTCAAGCGCATCTCTTCCTCGCTTAAAGAAACTCGATCTTCGCGCAATTGCAAGCACAACCTTTGGTTGAAATGTGCGCAAACCCATTACGTCTTTTGAATAATCAACAAACATAACGCTCATTTCTGCTTGTTGCTGTGTCACTGAAACGCTGGACACTGTCTAACATTCTCTTTCTTTTCTGCAAGTCCTAAAAATAGTCGCATGATAAAGGCTTCCTTAGCCTTTCTTCAGGGACGACTATTTAGGCTTAAATATGAGGATTATACAACAGATGAAACATAACATACCCGATGAAATTTTTCAAAAAATATATGGTTTTTTGGTCACAGTTGGCGGAATTCACACAAAAAACGAAGGCAAGGTAAGAATTTTTTTGGAAGCTGTCTACTATCTACTTCGAACGTTAACTCCGCCAAAACTTATCCCCTTTTTTTGATTTTCGTCATTTAACTTACGAAAAAATTTGATATCATAGTTAAGATATGGTTTGTTTTTAGCTGCACCTAATTAGGTGCGCATATTTTGGAGATGAAGATATGGGTTTTCCGGAGTGGGTTTCTCGTTTTAAAGAGTCGCATACGGTCATAAAGCGGATCAAAGGGCACTACTATAAGTATGAAGTCACCTATCAATATGACAAGGAGACCAAGCGCTCCAAGCGCAAGACCGTGAAATTGCTGGGCAAGATCACAGAGAAGGATGGATTTGTCCCCTCGCCCAAGAATATGTTGCGTGAAATTATCCAAAAACCACGCAATGTCGATAGCAAAATGTTAGGAAATTTCGCGTTATTTGAGGAGTTGTTGGCTGATGAAATTTGCTCTACCGACGGTTTTTGATCAAGAAACGGTAGAGCAATTGCTTGTTTTTGCCATGATGAGATGGTCGCGTCAAGCTCCGATCAAGCGTTTTGCGCACTATCATGAACAGGATTTTTGCTCCGAATCTTGGCGCAAAAAGTTCCGCTTGACGGACAAGAAGATTGCCGAAACGTTAAAAAAGGTTGGCGAGAACAGAAATAAAATCGTGCAATGGATGATGACTCTTCTGCCGGTATCATCTGAAAAATCAGACAATTTTATGTTAATAGACTCAACGCATGCTATCAGTTCATCGGAGCATATCACCGCCAGCGTGTTGGGGCACAACCCAGACGGTTTTGACAAGCAAATTAGACTCATGTACCTATTTAGCCCCGTTATCAAAAAGCCCGTCTATTATCGGCTCGTGAACGGCAATATTCCCGACGTTTCTTCCATGAAATTGTGTCTGGAAGAAATGGAGTTGGACGATGCAATTATGGTCGCGGACAAAGGATTCTATAGCAAATCAAACATCAA
>BNWE01000285.1 GCA_025998595.1 Alphaproteobacteria bacterium
AATACATAGAAAACCAAAGTGATGGGCCAAATGAATTCAAGGTATGGGACGAAAAGTAGGATTTATCCGCATTCAGCGTATCTTCAGATTCTTAGCATACCTCCTGCTTTAGCAGGTCGTAATTGATAAACAATCATAATCAACAATATCAACTAATAGTTTAAAAAAACTTAATGTTCAATCTCAAATAAAAATATTTTAAAAAATAATCTGTTGCCCTTACCACCCGCCTTTGTTTTTTTTTTACGTGATCCATGGCACATGAGCCCACAACTCGTGAAAGAAAGTAGACGAGACGATCATCGAGAAGATAGTTGCCAACCCTTTTGTCAAAAATGATCTTTTGGCTCTGTCTTGTTTTTTCTCTGTATACTTTTCCTTTACTTCTTCAGCCAAGCCCACAGAGGCTCCCCAGTAAAGCGCAATGGCCAGAATAAGCAACGGTTTTTCCAGTCGTTCAACATCTCTCAAATGTGTTTCTGTCACTGAAAAACCACGATTTTTTAGATCAGCAAACATGCATTCGATGCTCCAGCGCTGTCCATAATCCAAAATTGTTTCTCTAGAAGGATCGCAGTCCATCGCAATAATCCAGGCTTCATAAAAGATTACGAAACGATAAATAGCGATTCCATGATTGATTATTTTGGCCAAAAAAAAAGAAATATCGCTGCCAAAAGATTCATATGATTTTGGACAACGGTTCGTATAATTCCAGCAAAAAACGCGGGAAGCGGCCGAAAAAATGGGGATTATCTTGCATTTTCTTCCGACATATAGTCCAAATTTGAATCCAATCGAACGATTATGGAAATTATCTAACGAATACGTTCGAAATAACAGATTTTTCAAATCCGCCAGCGAGTTTAGAACAGCAGTCATGGAGTTTTACGAACAAACCTGGAAGACCATCGCCAAAAATGTAAGAACTCGCATTAGCGACAACTTTCAGATTTTTCCGCAATCCAGTTTCTCAACTTGAATGTGTATATCAAATCGTTGGCCAAGGACACGGATACCGTTTGCGTCATGCAACTGTTACGGTTTGCGAGCATATGAACGGAGTGCGATCCGAGCCTCAAATATGAGGCGGAACTGTAGTTTTGTAGCGGTTAAATTCCGCTCCCCCAGGCACTAAACTTGACCCACGACTTTTATTTGATGATTTTTGAGCGTTTTTCTAACCTTTTTATAGTATTATATCAGTCCAACCCTTTCCAATCGCTATCGTGAGCATCAAAAATTAGGTCCTGTTAGCAAAAATTAAGAAGTGGTATAAAATCTTATTTAGGCTTAAATATGAGGATTATACCACAGATGAAACATAACATACCCGATGAAATTTTTCAAAAAATATATGGTTTTTGGGTCACAGTTGGCGGAATTCACACA
>BNWE01000286.1 GCA_025998595.1 Alphaproteobacteria bacterium
ATACAGTATGGGCTCCCCTTGTGTACCTTTCTCTATCATTCATCCTCTGAGTCTAAAACTTCTAATACGCTAAAGCAATTCACGCTAAAGCGTAAGGTTTATAACCGACCCGTGGAAAATAAATTTCACTTTGCCAATCGTTACCTATCGGAGAAACGAGACCTTCGGTTTTTATCTCCGGAACGTCTTGAGATGGCTTCGATGTTCCAGCAAGTAGTGTATCTGCACTTAAAACTGCAAAAATAATCAGAATTTTAAACAAATTTCGCATCCCTTCTTCTCCTAAACTTCCGGAATGTTACCATAGAAAAACTGAAACGAGAATGGTATTCTACGCCATGTATTAGCAGAGAAAAAAAAGGCAAATCCCATATATCATGATAACTGCTCTTTTTCTATATGGATGCTCGACAAAAGCTCCTGAAAACACAGCTCCTACCAAAGAAATAGCTATCGACAATATTCAAAAGGCTTTGGAAAAGGTGACGAGCAAAACCATTGTTGTATTCACATTGAATAGCTTACTCATACAACAAAATGAGACACTTATTACAAAAGAACGTATTCAACGCCTTTCTCGAGTGATTGATCGTTTGCAGAAAAATGGAATTAAGGTTTTGTTGTTTGCAAAACTGCATCCGTTAAATAATTTACTGGGACAGGTAGATATAGATCTGTTGAAAAGCTATGGATACGACTTTGAAAAATCTTGGTTTGGTTTAAAAGAACATAATTTTGATGGCTGTCTTTTCACGAAAGGAGGATTGTTTTTTGAAACGGCTGCCGAATTAGACTATTGGGCCAGAATTGAGCGCTTTATTGAGTATGCAAATATTGAAATCACAAAAGTGATACTAGTGCATGAGCCTGGTGTTCTTGCTATCGAGGATTATCGCTTGAGTTGGCTTGACAAAGATCATCGATTTATCAAGAACATTGATACAGAATGCATCGTTGCTGAAAATTGAACAGTATTATGGCTAACTTCCAACAGATGCGCGGATTCTAACGTATATTTTCCGATCGAATCCACTGTTTCTTTTTTACATCGAACCTAAAAGATTCAGTTGAACAACTATTATAAAATGACAGCACTCCTTTGGCTGCATCCCATTTGTAAAACTGTTCATTAACACCACCAATAAAAAATCGGAAATTATTCTCAACATCGACAAAGGAACCTTTTTTACATTCTCCATAAAAACCTACGCTATCAATGTTTCCATTTTTATCGACGTAAAATGTTTCCACGTGGGTAGTTCCACCGCCCATTCAGAAACGAAGTGCATCAAGTGGCGAAACAATCCGATTTGCCACAAAGACCTCTCGAGGTGTTTTGAAGTTTAACACTTTCCGTGGTCGATCATTAAGTTTATTTTCAATTTCCCTAA
>BNWE01000287.1 GCA_025998595.1 Alphaproteobacteria bacterium
TATTCCATGGAAACAACTCAACGCCAAACCAAAGAGATTGGCAATACGGTTAATATCGGCACTATGGAAGCCCGCTGTCCGTTGAGTGTCACTTTGTGTGGGGATTACGACGTTAAAACCGGCATAATCCGAACGAAGAACTTCAAAACCATGGGCAAAAGCGTAATTTTCGACAGCACCATGGAGCAGCAGGAAAGCGGATTGAGCATTGATTTGCTGAAGGCTTTCGTTGGATTTTGCATCGAAGATGCTTCCACGATGTATTCGGCTGTCAGTTTCTCCGGCAGCGAAGTTAGCTCCGAAACCCATCAGGAACTGCACATTCCAACCAAAATGAACGGCGGACTCTGGGACATCGAAGCGGACAACGGCCACATTAGCCACACCCAGATTATAGGCGACACGATCAGAGCGGTATTCAAGGAAAATCTTACAGTGGAAACGCTGGCGGATCTCATGAGATCGTCTACGCAGGGCTCCAGTTTCTCCATGAGTGGCGGCATAGCCACTGCTGAGAGCGCGCTGGATGCAGTCTCCAACTTCGGTTTTGGAAACATCGATCAGACATCGTTTCAGACGAAAATCAACGAGTTCGCATCGATCATATCCCGCGGAGAACTCATTCTCGAAGCTAAAAAACTGCAGACAAAATCGGCGAAGATCGGCAACATAAACGGCGACAAGAGCAAGGAACACATCAAAGTCGGACAACACATCGATGAACAAGTCCCAGAAGCCTCCTACGCCAGCGATAACTCATTCCAGCTGGACGGCGCGAACCTGGTTACCGTTGGAAAAGCTGCCGTGGATTTTGCAAATGATGTAAAGGCCATCATGACGGAAATCGCAGAGCAGCAAGTTGCCCAGGAAGTTCCTTTGGCACAGAGGGAAAAAACAAACCGCGAGGTCAAAGAATTCCTTGATACGCCTGAAGTACGAGAGAATATAGCAAAACAAAAGGCCGCTGAAAATAAATTAGCTCAGGCAGCGCAAAAAATCGCTCAGCTGGAAGCTGAAGATCCAACTCTTAGAGCTAGAATGGGCGGAATTCCTGCTGTTTCTGCTAAACCGACTGCAAAAACTCCTACGGCACAAGTGTCTGCGCCAATCGCTTCATCTCAAGCCAGTTCTTCTAGTTCCGCAACGTCACGTCCTGAGCAAGCAATGCAGCCATCTGTTTATGCAGAAATGGAAAGAAACTTCGCATATTCGAGTGCTAAACAGGATAAAAATACCGCTGTGCGAGCCATTCTCGACTATACCGTTGCATTCAAAGAAAAGATGGATGCCTATGGTAAATCGCACAGTTGGGTGGATCAGACAAAACATAGCCTCATGAAGTTGGTGCAGGCGGCAGGATATGGTGTCACAGTCGGAGCTTTAATT
>BNWE01000288.1 GCA_025998595.1 Alphaproteobacteria bacterium
AATCCTGCGAACACTGAATAGATATTTATGAGAGCATATGGTAATTGGAAATGAATATTTTGGCATTGGATCTTGGAACAAAATGTGGATTCGCCATTTGGAAAGATGGATCGATTATCAGCGGAACGAAGAAACTCCAGCACAATAAGAAGGCGTTTGGTTTGCGTTTCCTGGATTTCCGCCGTTGGCTGATTCGAATGATCGAGGAACACAATATATGTATGTTGTTTTTCGAAAGGGTTCATGGACACAAAGGAACAGACGCGGCACATTGCTTTGGTGGATTCATGTACACGCTTGCGGCTGTGTGCGAGGAGCTTGCAGTCAAATGCACCGGGATTCCGGTTGGTACGATCAAAAAGTTTGCGACCGGAAAAGGCAACGCTACGAAGAAAGAAATGGTGGCGTTTGCAAAATCGCAAGGGTTTACGCCAGTTGATGATAACGAAAGCGATGCTCTGGCGATACTGTTTTTATCGTTAAAGACAACGATAGTCAAAAATACATTGTCAAGCCCTGGGTCCTCCCAGCCCCTGGGAGAGAGCGGGTCGGCGAGCCCCAGAGCTTCGCTAGCGTCAGAAGTTTTTTGAAGGTTGACTACATGGGAGTCCCATTATTTATGTGAGAAAAAATATGGATATAAAAATGTTCGCAGTTGAGGATCTCGTAGAGTATGCTCGAAATCCAAGAAAAAACGATGATGTGGTTGACAAAATGGTCGCCTGCATCAAGGAGTTTGGCTTTCGAATTCCGATCGTAGCCAAGAGTGATGGAACAGTTGTTGACGGTCATCTTCGTCTAAAAGCGGCTCGAAAACTTGCCATAAAAGAAGTGCCAGTCGTAATTGCCGATGATCTAACCGAAACGCAAATCAAAGCTTTTCGTTTAGTCGCGAATCAATCTGCAAATTGGGCTGAATGGAATGAGGAATTATTGAAGCTAGAATTGGAAGATCTCAAAAATCTCGACTTCGATCTTGATCTTACTGGTTTTGATTTGAATGAAGTCGAGAGGCTTTTGCGAAACGAAGAAATAGAAGAAGATGATTTCGAAGAATCTATTCCGGATGAAAATACCCCTATCATTAGCAAGCTTGGAGATTTCTGGATTTTGGGAGAGCATCGTTTACTCTGCGGTGATTCAACCAGAGAAGATGATTTCCAAAAATTGCTTTGTTCAGAGAGGGCTGACATGACTTTTACGGATCCTCCATATAATGTCAATTACGATCAGAACGGCAAAAATAAAATTTTGAACGATAATTTAGGAACAGAGTTCAACGGATTTCTCGAAAAAATTTGCACAAATATTCTGAGTCACACAAAAGGGATTATCTACATTTTCATGTCGATCTCCGAAATTGGAAACCTAAAAAGGGAA
>BNWE01000289.1 GCA_025998595.1 Alphaproteobacteria bacterium
AGCTCATCGACTGAAATCTCCTCGATTTTTCCAGAAGCAAGCCTATATTGTTTCGAGAAATCGAAGTTTGCTGGAGCCACTTTCCAGCCGTCCTCCGATGGTTTGGATATCAGTGTCGCAACCTCCAGTTGTTTTCCGTTTTCAAATCTTATGTACGCTTTCAAAATTCCCTCCATAAATTAAATACTTGCAGTAGGTTTAAAAAGTTCAAAAGGAGTTGAGAAACCAGGGCATTGCCAAGCCTTCAACGTTTTATCAAAATCAATCTCCAACCCCTCTTTCAAAAACTCAGACCTAATTTTAATCAGTCGCCAATGCAAAAATTGCGCATGATATCCGTAATAAGTAGGACTAGACGCACCATTGCTTGGTCTAGTGTAGAAATAGGACGAAGAATAGAGCATCACCACAACCGTAGAGTTTGCCGGTACTGTTATGTTTACCGTGATCGAAACACCTGATGATGAGCTCGTATACGAATACGCCGTTGTCCAAGTTATTGTTTCCGTTGCTGTATTTGGAACACCAACATACACATTTGCACCGCCTGTGCTTGCGTAGCTTGAGCAACCAAAAGTAAGCGCTGAGGTTATGTCTAATTCGGTTGTGTTTTTTACGAATAAGCAACCCGCAGCTGCATATGGATAAGTGTATTGAGATGTCGTGTACGTATACTTTGTGTAAAACTTTCTCTTGATGAAATTTCCGTGTGCCCCCTGTAAAAAGCGCAGTTTTGGCTCAAGATAGAAGGCTGCTGAGTTGGTTGCTGCGTAATCATGGCATCCGGTTAAAATTTCAAGCAACAAATCACAGCTATAACTGTCAGAAAAGCCACTAAAATAGTCGTCGTAGCGCGATAAAACACCAAAAATGAAAGGCAGATCTCCAGAATTCAGAAATTTATATCGATCTAAATTGCTTGAAATTTCAGGACAAATCGTTGATTCATCTGGTACATCATTCATCTCTGCAAAATCATCGACTAGAAAATTTATCTCATCTTGTTTTTCAGCAAAAACATGAGATACCGAATCTAAACTACTCAATTTTGAAGCAGAAACCGCTAACAATCTACTATCTTTAGCACTTAGGAATTCAGTTTGTCTTTCCTCACCGAAGTTGTTAATTTCAGTGAGTTTCTCGCTGCTATACTCTGAAAGTTCAGCAAGCTTCGCCGCCCCCAAAGCCAAAATATCGTCCGTCGTTTCCAATTTTGACATTGCAGCGACCGCGTTTGCAAGCTGTTCTAACTCGATGTTTTCTATTGAAACATCAAGGTTTTTCAGTCTCTGTTGAAGCAGTTCGATTGCTTTTTGCGATACTTTCATGATCATCTCCACAAATCGTAAGTGCTGCTTAATCCCTTGCACTGCCAGGC
>BNWE01000290.1 GCA_025998595.1 Alphaproteobacteria bacterium
GAGCATCTTTTGGCAGTTTGCGCGCCTTCCTTTCAGGCTTTTTCGGCTTCAAGCTGCCAGTATTCTTTCTCTGGTTTACCCAACTCCATACCGTCTTTGCGCTTATTTTGAACAATCTCGCAACCTCAGCCTGTGTGTGAAAACCGTCTATGTATTCCAATACTTTCTTTCTAAATTCTTCTGGATATAACATTTTTACTTCTCCATAATATTAACACATTATACGACAATGTCATCGTAGATCATAGATGAAGGCGGTATAAGTCCAGGGCCACCTCATGATTTTTTTGGTGTTAGCCGGAAAAAGTCATGATAAGCTATTGGAGATGTGATATAGTGGAAGAGTAAACATGTAGCGAGAGCAAGAATGGCAAATAAACTAAAAGAACTGATAGAATTAGCGAAAAAGTTACCAGCCAACAGGCTAGACAAGGCGATAGAAAAGCTTACAGAGCTCCAACAAGAGAGTGAACAAGAGAAAAAAAGCTCCAGTCCAGTATGTCCGAAATGCTTTGGATCGCACATAGTCCGCAACGGGCACAAACATAACAAACAACAGTATGTATGTCGCGGATGCGGTAATTCGTTTTGCGAAACAACTGGGAGTGCAATATTTCATTCGCACAGCGGAGAAACAGTTTGGAAACAAGTAATTAAGGATACAATAGAAGGCATTTCTATCGAAAAAACCGCCAAATCTTTGGAGTTACATCGAGAGACTGTATTCAATATGCGGCACAAGATTTTGTACTGTCTTGAGCAGAATCAGAAACATACGCCAAAAACGTTTGACGGTATTTGTGAGGCGGACGAGACCTATTTTTTGGAAAGTGTAAAAGGCAAAAAAATACCTGAGAATTATCACAGGAAAGCAAGGAGACATGGAGCAAAGGCTCAAAAACGAGGCATATCAGAGGAGTATGTATGTGTCTGCGCAGCTGTTGAACGAGATGGAACGTCTTTCTCGATGGCGACTAACATAGCAACCCCAAGCAAAAAAGAAATACTTGATGTGTTTGGAAACCGCGTAACAATTGGTACGTTGTTGCTTTGTGATGGTTCTAAAAACTATAAAGTTTTGTCAGAAACTGGAAAGTGTGTAACTGCCAATACAAATCCAGATAATGCTGGGCTTAACAACATAAATGCTGTAAACGGTTATCACAGCTTTATGAAAGAACGAAATCGTAATGCTCGTGGTTTTGCTACGAGATACCTAAATCGTTACAATTCGCTATTCCAGACCACGGGCGTTTCATAAAATTTTTTAAATATTTTAGATATGAGAAGAGAGGGTTAAACAATTTTGCTAGAAAGAGGTAGAATTAATACGTTTTACTATCGGAGGCTAGAAGTGACAGCAAAAGAGA
>BNWE01000291.1 GCA_025998595.1 Alphaproteobacteria bacterium
ATATTCCAGTCCGTGAAGAGCAATATTCGCCAACAATGGAGAAATCACTCCCCCTTGAGGTGTTCCCGCTTTCGTTTCATGGAATACGTCGTCTTCCATAACTCCATCTCTCAACCATTTCTTGATTACTCGTTGCAATTTCGGAAGTGTGTTGAGTTTTTTCAATAACGCATGGTTGTTTGTTGCTGTCTTCCCATGCTGTCGGTGATGTAGATTGAATCTACCTCATCTTCATCCAAGCGCGCAGCCACGTCTCTGCTGTTTTGGATTTCGAGTACATCGCAAGCATCTGTAAGTACCCAATTTGGATTCCCGTCTTTTAATATGGTTCTTACGATTTTGCCGTTATAAATTAACTGCAATATTTCATTAGATGTACTCATAGCTATTCTCCTATTTCATTTCTTGTTTTAAACATTTTAAGTTCGCCTCTTTTGCCCACGGTTCTATTTAGAAATTGTTTAAACCGTTTTACATTTTCTTTCTGTGGCCCTGGTTCTAGCTCTTTCAATCTCTTGTCGGTTAGGAAATGTGCGCCTGCCCCTGTCAATATTATGAGCCGTTTTTCACCGTAGCCTTCGATTGCATTGACATATTCTGGTATGTTCGGTATGCCTAGTTGCTGACATTCTTCGTCTAGAACGCTCCGCGCCTCTCCATTGCTTAAAATGGCATTGTTATCGTTAATCGTTTTCATTGTTGTCCTCCGATTCTGATAGAACCCCGCACATTTCAAGAAAATCTCCGATTGTAAGATCTCCTATGCGCTTATCGTTTTCTTGCTTCATACTCACGAAATTGAATAAAGCAAGGGCTTGGCGCTTTAAAAGCGCAGTATCAATTGTCATTTTTTTGTCCTTTCAGTTAATTGCTTTTACATTTTTATTTTTTCCAAAACCTTTTTCCTTGTGGCATCCGCATCGACACCGGCGCGATCGCAAACGACTGAGAAGTACGGAGTATTAAACCAGTTTTGAGCTTTTCTTCTGGCTACTCTGCGAAGCTTCTTATCCGTTGTGTCTTTGATCGCAAGTTCCAAGACTGCTTGCCACATGCTTATTTCTCCATCACACATCCACATTTAGATGCCCCAAGGAATATCGTTAGAATTTTTCATATGCTCCTTGTACATAGGTTTGTCCGGAGTAACGATCGACACGACTTTATTTTTGTCTTTGTACACGCCACCTTTGTCGATTTCGATTCCAACTTTGATCACAACTTCCAGTCCATCCAATTCACCAAATCAATTACGACCTGCTAAAGCAGGAGGTATGCTAAGAATCTGAAGATACGCTGAATGCGGATAAATCCTACTTTTCGTCCCATACCTTGAATTCATTTGGCCCATCACTTTGGTTTTCTATGT
>BNWE01000292.1 GCA_025998595.1 Alphaproteobacteria bacterium
CCAGTGATAAGCCATACAAAGAAGAAGCAAAGGGGACCTTGTCCATAAGTGGCGCTAGCGCAAAGTTCTCCTACGAAGGCAAGTGGGCACTCTTCCGCATGATCGAGCAGCATAAAATGAATAAAGGCGTGGAATATCCCAATGGAGCTCTGCTGGAATTCGACGTTCCGGTTACGGATTCGAATAAGGCTAATACACTTCTCACAACTAAAATCATAATGAAAGTCACTCCGATGGCGAAAGTCGGCGATAAATTCGAGCCGCTCAGCTGGCCGATCTTCCCATCGTCTTGTCCGGCTTTGCACTAGCCACAGCTTGACGGTCCGAGCCGGACTGGCGTTTTCTGCTTCGCTACCAGCGGATTGGTATGCGAGAAATGTTTGCGATGTTGAAGCTGTTTTAGCATTGCAATTTATATGCATCATCACTGCGCTGATAAAAATGACGGAAAATTCAGCGTTTTTTCCGTCATCTTGATTTGGTATATCTCTGCAGCTTCCTACTCAGCAGGATTCGCTTTTCCAATCTCATCTAAAACCCAGACAGCTACACCGCGCACATAGGCATCATGATCCTTGAGTAGAGGAGTTAGCACATCAACAATCTCCTGCACAAAGTGAGGATTCGCTTTCTTAATACCGCATAATAAAGCCGAAACGGCTCCATCTCGCACATGGATATCATGATCCTTGAGCAGAGGAGTTAGCGCATCAACAATCTCATGCACTAAGTTAGGATCCTCATTCCCAATATCACGTAAACCACAAATGGCGCCAGTTCGCACATAGGCATCATGATCCTTGAGCAGAGGAGTTAGCGTATTAACAATCCCATGCACTAAGTTAGGATTCTCCTTCCCAATATTGCGTAAAGCCTTGACAGCGTATTTTCGCGCATTGGCATCGGCGTTAGGATCATTGAGCAGAGGAGTTAGTGCATTAACAATCCCCTGCGCCAAGTTACGATGCGCTGCACCAATATTACATAAATTATGGACAGTGTCTTCTTGCAGCGAGTGATCAGGATCCTTGAGCAGAGGAGTTATTTTATCAACAATCCCTTGTGCCAAGTTAGGATTCACGCGCCCAATCTCACTTAAAGCACGGGCAGCGCTTTCTCGCACAAGGAAATAATAAGGATCATCGAAAGGACCATCGAGCAGAGGTGTTAGCGCAGCAACAAGCCCCTGCCCCAAGTTACGGTGCGCTTCCTCCCCAATAGCACCTAAAGCCTCGGCAGCGCACGGGCGTTTCATAAAATTTTTTAAATATTTTAGATATGAGAAGAGAGGGTTAAACAATTTTGCTAGAAAGAGGTAGAATTAATACGTTTTACTATCGGAGGCTAGAAGTGACAGCAAAAGAGAA
>BNWE01000293.1 GCA_025998595.1 Alphaproteobacteria bacterium
ACATAGAAAACCAAAGTGATGGGCCAAATGAATTCAAGGTATGGGACGAAAAGTAGGATTTATCCGCATTCAGCGTATCTTCAGATTCTTAGCATACCTCCTGCTTTAGCAGGTCGTAATTGATTCTGATTTGGCATCGATCAAAATCAACATCGTTTATTTTGATGCGAACGAGCTCACTTACACGAACACCTGTATAGATGAGAGTCTTGATAATCATGACGTTTTTCATATTTCGCGATTGCCATACCACATCATAATATTTTCTTATTTCCTCTTCTGTCGGCACATACGGAAGCTTTTTATTTTTTTGACCATTGAGATATCGAGTTCTTTCCTGACGTGGCGGAAGAGTTCTCTTATATAATTATAGTCGGGATTTTCTTTACGAAGAAGTTTTACAAATTGTTTTGCTTTTTGCTTTACCGGTGTGCGTGTCATAGAGATTCTCTCTGCTGATGGTGAATTGTTTCAATGGGAATGCGATTATTCATATCAAGAACGAATAATCCATAAGGTGTGATGTGCGAATGAATCAAAGGAGATATCGCGCGTTTGTCCTCCAACGTTAGAGGATGCGTCCACTTCGAAGATAGAAGAATTTCCTGAATCATGAGTGTATTGATATAGACCATACACACCTGAAGCAGATGTAATCCTAAGATGGCTAGTTCTTGATCTTCCTTGTTGTTTGTAGAAATTTCGCTGAGTTTTCCGTAAAAAATAAAGTCCATAAGGCCGTTGACACGTTCAACTATATTAAGTGATTCATGAATTTCGATCCGAAGTTCTTCTGAAGCAAGATATCGACATAGAAAGACCGTTCGTACAGCTTTTCCGAGTTCAAGAAGGGCTTGATAAACTGGATGATTAGCATTATCGGCACTTAAACGTCTCATAATTACTTCAGTTTCAACATATCCTGCTTTAAGAGCCGACGCATATTTGACAATTTCGTGGTAGTTGTCTCTAATTTTAGACCATTTGATGGGCTCATGAGCAAGCGCTGGATTTAAATTTTGATAAGAATCTTTCTTTGAAGCGGCGTAAAGCTTTTGCTTGCTTATGTTTTTGAGACGAGGCAAGAGATCGAAATGCAACAAATGACTGAAAGCAAAACCGATGGCACTCTGTCCATGAGTATCCACATAAATTTGATCTATTTCCATCTGAGTGTCGTGATTTAAAACGTCTCGCATCATGGCTCCAACCTCAGAGGAAGAATAATATGCACCCAGTTTTTTAGACCAGCACCCGAGAGCGGAAGAAAATGGTTATAATTGAGTATTAAGAAAAGGATAATAAAATATGAGCAAACAATATAGCGCGCAATTTAAATCAGAGGTTGCATTGGTAGCGATAAA
>BNWE01000294.1 GCA_025998595.1 Alphaproteobacteria bacterium
TTCAGCAAGATAAAATGGTTCAGAAGAGTGTTTTCTAGGTTTTGTAAAACTTCGTCTTCATATATGTCCTTTTTATATATCGAAGGAGCTCTTATATGGTTACGATAATTTCGCTAACAGGACCTAACAAATGACCTATTTTTTCGTTATGATCATTACTTGCTTCGTTGAAACTCCACCTTCGTCTCGTGATGGCCATTCTTCTGTGTCTGGCGTAACCATCGTGAATTCTATTTTTGCCTCCGCAGGATTCAGACCAAAAAATCTAAATAAATCTTGAACATTGTTTTTGTAAAAGCTTAGATCCTCGTGAGGATAAACTTTGTATTTGTTTTTATCTACAAAAATCCATGGAATCAGCTCATCAGTGCATTTCTCGTTTTTGGGATGAAAGAACACTCCGCCTTCTGGAGTTCCTTCTCCAAAAACCAATGTTTCGGAGGAGTGTTGTTTATTGTGCTTGAAATCTTGGCTATCTTTTGACCGAAGAGAAGGCACTCCAGAAGATACGATCTTGCCTCCTTTCTTCAAGAGTAAAAAAGCTCCTTGCACTGCCTCCTTCGTAAATGAGCAATCCATCGGAATATTCTCAAATATGATGTAATCGTACTGGTTGGCTCCAAAAATTTCTGGATTCATAGCGGTAACATCAGCGACTATATCTGGCCGCACTTCAGGTAGAATTTCTCTTTCGAATTTGCTATGGCAATAATTAACCAAAAGATAATTATGAGGTTTATTGTAGGCAACCACAGCATAATTATCAAATTTATCATAACTTCTATTAAACCAACCTCTGCCGGAACCTACAATAATCGTCCTTTTAACGCCTCGGCTATCAACATATTTTATATAAGAATCAGCGATTTTTTTGTAAAAGGCATCAGCTTCTTTACAGCGAAGTTGAAGCCAAACCGGAGGTTGCGGCGGGGAAACCTCTTCAACCTTCAGCTGAGGAACTTTTTCTACGCAACCGACTGTGAAAATCAATAAGATAAAAGCGATTATATTTTTGTAATTCACTTGTAAATTCCAAATTTGAAAAATGTATTTATAATATAACACATTGTCGGCGCAAAGTCAAGTTTTTTTGTAAAAATATTTAGATATTCATATTTGTCGCTATGGTTTTCTCCGTAGAAAAAAAGTTACACCGTAATCTTTTAAGAACTTTATGACTTTTATACGTTAGCAAATTTCGTATAGTTCGTCTGCGCATCCCAAAGCACACAAAAATGGCGATGATCATGCCAAATATTGGCTCCTGGATATGCGATCGTCTCGGTGTGATCTCGATGAAATACGCCATCGACATTTGTGTCATAATCATCAAACGCAACAACGTAATTTCT
>BNWE01000295.1 GCA_025998595.1 Alphaproteobacteria bacterium
ATCTCAATGATTTTATAAGAGCACATAATTTTGGGAAGAGATTGAGAGCTTTAAATGGCTTGACTCCTTTTGAATTTGTTGCTAAAAAATTACAGAAAGATCCCAAAAGTTGGGTACTTTTATTGGGGCATGATGAGGCGGGACCAAACACTACTCTACCATCATTATGCAGAGCCAACCACTGGCCGTCACCGTAGGAAAGTTCACTCCAACCATGATTACTTATGGCATTAAGAGAACCGGCACCGGTGCCTGGCTCTTTGCGTGCCCAGATGCCGTGCTGCAGTGCCCAGATGCCGTCGGGATTGGTTACTTCATTATGCATTGTCCAGGTGAGTCCGTCGGAACTGCTGGCTACTCTACCGTCATTATGCAGCGCCAACCACTTGCTATTGCCATAGGAAATTCTATTCCAATATCTGAAAGACCAAGAATCGGAATACCCCCCCCAATCGTTGCGAGAAAAAGAGCCAGCCACAGTGGAAGTGGCAGATTGTGTCCACTTGACGGGAGCCACTCGGCCACTTTCATGTATCGCTATCCACTGGCCATCACCATAGGAAACTCCTTGCCAACCACGACAGTGCATGGCACTAAGAGAGTTGTCAACAATGGACTGAGTATCCACGTCGTCTTCATCCACTGTATCAAGCATGCCATTTACATCTGGCAAAGCATTAAACAGTAATCCAATAATAATCAAGTAACGTAACGTAGTATATATCATATTTTTTATCTCCTATTGTTTACTACGGAGATAGCATATCGTAATTTGGTTAATTTTTTGTTAAAAATGTAGGAAAATATTTTTATTGGGTAAACAAAATATGGTTTATATAGATTTGCAGTGATTCATCTTATGTACTTTTTCTCCTGTCTTCCCAGAAGTACTAATGCACTTCTTGGAACGAGCACATATGCTAAAGGATTCAAAAAATATCGCAACAATAACAAATAAATAGACACACAACTTTTTAAGCATTTTATCTCTCCGCCTCGTAATAAAACAACAGCTCCTTTTATACACGACAACGTGTCACTTTGCAAGTCATTTTTTAAAAAAATAAGCATTACGCAATAGACCTATTGTAAAGGTTCAATAGATATGAGACGGAATATGTCTCCCGTAGGTTGAATTAATATACTGCATAGGAGTTAATCCTTTCAAGCGATTATGTGGTCGAGAGTAGAGAACGCCATTACTGCCGTTCCCCCTCCACGGGCTTACTCCACCCCATTATAGCATTTTACTAAAAATTCTTCTAATTATTCGGATCGCAGTTCGAAAGAATCCATTGCAAACATGCCATCCGAGCTTGAAAATACTGAGATCGCTTCGGCAAGTATATG
>BNWE01000296.1 GCA_025998595.1 Alphaproteobacteria bacterium
GTCTTCAGCAGTGCGTTGAAGGCGCTTTTCGACAGCATATGAACTTCGTCTATTATGAATACCTTGAATTTTCCGATGGTTGGCTTGTAACGACACGACTCTATGATTTCCCTCACGTCGTCAACACTTGTATTACTGGCAGCGTCGATTTCTATGACGTCCATCTGATTGTCCCTGGAAAATCCAAGACAGTACTCGCATTTGCAGCAAGGCTCCGGATCGCTATTTTCACAGCGAAAGGCTTTCGCTAGAATTCTAGCTATGGTGGTCTTTCCAATACCTCGAGTGCCGGAAAAAAGCATTGCCGCCCCAAGTCGGTTTTTCTGCATACCACGAGTGATGATTTTTATTGTTATATCCTGCCCAACGACGTCCGAAAACCTCTGGGGTCTGTATTTTGTGGCTAGCGGAACATAAACACTCATGCGTAAACCTTATATCCTTATAACCAATCGGGAAAAGGACAACCAACCCGCACGGTGTTCACTACGGCTGCTTTCTTCCGAACCTGACCGAATTCATAATCCTGCACGTCCAGCTGTCCCGAAAACACCATAGCAAATCGTTAACAATATTAATAGGGATCTCGCGACTTTTTTTCGGAGGAAGCGAAACACTATGGTTTTTATGGATCGCCTAAAACGTAATGTGCGCTAAAATTGACATTGTTTTTGTATTTTTCGTTTATAAGCACATAATCCTATTGTAAATCAGACAAAAACAAGGCTTGATCTCTGAATTTGTAACCTCTAGCCCTTTGCGCAGCCTCTATATCACCAGATACACTGAGCTTTCCAGATATGACATCGCCAGGATGGAGCTCTCTACGTTTAGCAGTCTCAGCTGTTATTTCTGATCCTTCTATTTTGCTCCAAAATTTTGCAGCATCCTGATAATAACTTTCTGTCCATTCCCCACTTTCATTTTTATAATATTTTGCTGCTTTTGTTTTTGAATTCATAAAAGTCTCTGTTAATTCAACAACTTGCTCCTCAATTATATTATCCGTACGATAACAGCGGGTAGGATCCCCTTTGAAGCAAAACTCTACTCCATCGCCCTTCATTATATCAAAAAATGTTTTGTAGGTAGCCAAAGAGACCACATTAGATGCCGCAACTTCCAGCAAAACCTTTTGGGAACCAATGCGATCCTGCTCTTCGCATATGATTTTCGAGATCTTTTCCATAACTCTGACCGCTAGAGGGAGCCAATAGTATATGCCGGACGCGGCCTGAGATATCATTCCGGCTCTCAGCATCAATATGTGTGATGCAATTTTGGCATCTGCCGGAATATCCTTCGATGTGGGAGCAAAAAACTTAGAAAACAG
>BNWE01000297.1 GCA_025998595.1 Alphaproteobacteria bacterium
TACGACCTGATGGATTCCGCGGATCCTCTATACTTGAAAATATTTCTGTTAACGTTGCCATTCTCTTGCCTCTATAAAACTTATTAATACTTTATTACTTCTTGGGGAGAATTAAAAGACCCTGGGGCACTTCTATCATCAAAATTATCACTTGGAACATCCAAAGCGTTTATGTTATTATCAATCATATTTGGTTCCTTTTATTAAGTGTTGAAAATAGCTCAGGACTTTGTCTGAGCCGTGTTCTGTGAGAACTTCGTTGAAGTCATTGCAGTCTATTGGAGAAATAATTTGGCCGTTACCATCCAATATCTGCAACGCTTCGTTGGCGGCCTTTAAGCCTGCTTTGTCGTTGTCGGCAGCAATAACCATGTTCACATTTAAATTTTTGCGCCCTGCAGCATCTCAAACTCCATTGTCAAAAAGTGGCAAAAACCTATTAATGAACATGGTTAATGACTATTCCAGACTCAGGCAATAGTTCGCGGATTCTCAAAGCAACGTTTTTCATGTTACATGCAGACATCGTTGCTATGGTACAAAAACCTTTCTCATGATCTTTGCTGAGAGTCCCATAATATATACTCATCGCCGTTGCATACCCTTCACAAAGAATAACAAGACTTCTATCAGCATCATATTGTGACGCAATATGAAATAGATCTTTGGATTCACCTAGAAAGCGCTTTTCGCCGCATCCTCCAATAGATTGCATGCCTTTTATATCAAGATCATCCTCTGCTTTAGGAAACGAATCCGTTAAGGGGACAAGTAGGCTTCTACGATTGTTATATACGTTAACGCGCGCATTCCCTATCCAGATCTGTTTTTCCTTAAGGTATGGATGACCATCTCTTTTGGATTTCTTCCAGATATAATTAAGATCATTTTTCTTTTTCTTAGCCGGTTTTATATTCTTATCAGAACAATTACTAGCTAAGAAAGATAAAGATGAAGGCTTTATATCCTTCAACATATACACAAGCTTCACACATGCTGTATCTGCATCACATCTATCTAGACACATAACTAAATCAATGATACCGATGCCATGATCTCTACTGCTAAAATCATTGAAACGACATGTGTTAATGTCGATCCTAAATGAACCAGCCTCTTTGTCGTTTCTTCTCGGATTTTTTGCAACATAATCACGGCCTTCTACTTTTCCGTCAGGCAGCAAATTTTCCAGAAAACCTCGCGGATTCGCTCTATATTCTGCCTTAACAGCTTCAAACTCTGAACGCTTAGTCATTACTTACCTCCTTTCTGATTCATAAGCTCCTGTTGCTTCTCAAGCCAAGCCACTACATTTTTTA
>BNWE01000298.1 GCA_025998595.1 Alphaproteobacteria bacterium
AACAATAGCGAGGGATCATCCGGCCATTGTGCTTGGAATCAATGAGAGCGCTCTAAAGGCCTGTGGCGCCAATAAAGCAGCTCTCAAAACTGTGTTGAACAATCTGAAATATGTCGCATATAAGATTGTGGAATCTCCTACTTTTGCTCTGCAAAAAGTTGATGACATCGAGAAAGATAACGCAAAAGTAGTATTCTGTCTGCATGAAAGCGTAGTTCCTCCGACTTTACCTCAGCCGGGAGAGAATAGAGGCATAATTGGTTGGATACGCCATGCATTACGGTAGGCGTTTCTGCGTATAGGCGTTTTATTAAACACATGTGCAATGCACTCAGTTGAAATTGGTGATCGGTGAAATTTTGCGATTTGGGTTTTCTAGTTTTGTTAAATGGTGCGGTAGGCAACTGAGACGTTTTGACGGTCTCGAAGATGTTCTAACTAAAGTTGTCTCCGCTTCCATAAGATTATCGTATCGCACAACAAAATGGACGGTAGTTGGCGAGAATTTTCCAAATGATTATCATGAATCCGAAAAGCCGTTTATAGTGTGCTTGTGGCACGACAGACTCATGTTGGCTCCCTGCGTATGGAAATGGAAAAAGCCTCTGCATGTGCTTGCTTCTGGTCATCGAGACGGGAGATTTATTGCAAGAGTTGTGGAAAATTTTTCTATGCCGGCTCTGTACGGTTCCACCGGAAAAGGGTTTTCAGCCGCTAAAAAATTGGTACAACTCATAAGAAAAGGCGAATACGTGGCGGTAATTCCGGACGGTCCACGGGGGCCCAGACATAAATTGTATCCGGGAGTAATTGCTATTGCTAAACTTGCGAAAGCTGATATCATTACCTATAGCTTCTGCGTAAAAAGATATCGGAGACTTAATTCCTGGGATCGTTTTATTGTGGTCTGGCCGTTTAACCGCGGCGTTATGGTGTGGAATGAACCCGTTCGCTATGAAGACATTAAAGATCTTACGGAAGAGGAAGCAGTCAATCTTGTTGAATCTCGCATAAACGAAGCTTCAAACGAGGCCTATAGGATTTTAAGTGAATAATTTATATAGAATCTTATTTCAGTTGCTATCGCCTCTATTGAAGGTGTATTTCTACTCGAGGTGTTTCTACGGAAAAGATCGAATTGGATCCGTGCGCAATCATTTTGGAAAAGCGACTATCCCAAGACCAGCAGGTAAACTCATTTGGGTGCATGCTGCCAGTGTCGGAGAATCTACGGCTGCTCTCACATTCATCAATCACATAAAAAAGAAATTTCCTGATCTGAGCGTGCTGATTACCACCATAACCGTTA
>BNWE01000299.1 GCA_025998595.1 Alphaproteobacteria bacterium
GAATGGGCAATGGCGATATATAAACTCAAAATTAACGGACAATGGCATATCTCCGAAATACCTCGCAAACTAAAAGATATTTTTGCGAAATTGAAGGTCGCCGCCCTAACTTGAGGCGGAGTTAGCGTTCGAACGTAGATTCCTTGCGTAGCCATATCCAACTCTGTTCGAAGGGATTTGCCATTGAGTTAGGCATTACCTCCTTTTGTTCCATGCTTGCACCTAGAAGATTGCCAAACTTTCTGAGTGTGGAACACACTTTCACCCCGAGGCCTATAGCTAAACTTGACCCACAAAAAATAAGGTAGTAATCCAGAGCATATAATTCAGTTATGAAGGATATGCGATGGGAGTTTTTAACCCCTAACTCCGCATGCAATTACCCCCTAGATAAGAAAAAATAGAAAAAAATAAAAATATATCTTGATGTTACGTTTTTGATATGGTACCATTTATGCAGCCTAATTAGGCGGCCTATTTTTTTGTGAGGAAGAGATGTATTTACCAGAATGGGCGCAGAAGTTTAAAGAGCCACGTACGGAAATAAAGTGTATAAAAGGCAAATATTACAAGTATGAAGTTAGCCACAAGTACGATCCGGAGCGGAAGCGTTCTGTCAAAAAGACGGGGCGCTTGCTGGGAAAAATCACGGAGAAGGACGGCTTTGTGCCATCTTCGAAGAATTTATTGCGCGATGTCGCCAAAGAATTGCCAAAAGTAGACATAAAAATCTACGGAATTTACGCCTTATTCAATGAGTTACTGAAAGACGAAGTTGTCTCGCTGCGATTTGCGTTTGGTGACAAAACGTCTGAGCAATTGCTGTCGTTTGCGCTGATGCGCTGGGCGTATCAGTCTCCGATCAAGCGTTTGGCGGATTACCATTCGCATGATTTTTGTTCGGAATTTTGGAGCAATGATCGCCTACTACAAGTTGTACGAGCGCTTGAAAAATGCCAAAATGTTAACAAAATTTTCGCCCAAAGATATAATCGAGACCGCCAAAGCTACTTGTACCATTTTTACTTTGCGTTTACTGCGGCCATTATGGCAAGTTTCAAGGTCTCGAATTGATGAGCAATGTCTCTAATTTTGTTTTTCAACCAATCCCAGAAGTGTTCAATAGGGTTTAAATCCGGCGAATATGGCGATAGGAAAATTACTTTATGGCCAGCTCCCTCTATTAGGTCCTGTTAGCAAAAATTAAGAAGTGGTATAAAATCTTATTTAGGCTTAAATATGAGGATTATACCACAGATGAAACATAACATACCCGATGAAATTTTTCAAAAAATATATGGTTTTTGG
>BNWE01000300.1 GCA_025998595.1 Alphaproteobacteria bacterium
TTTGGCTGTTATCTGAAAAGGTGGTTTAGTAAACATGCAGTCAACTCTATACTATCAGAATGATAGTATCATATGATGACAATAATAGCCAGCCAACGTGACGGTGGTTGCATTATTTGTGTTTTTTTGTCTATTTTGCCTCAGCTGTAACGAGCCAGGATAAATTGCCGATTATTTTTGATCTATGAGTTTGCAGCAAGGATTTTTTTCCCAAGTTCTTTTAGTGAGCCGTCACCGTTGACATACATGTAGAGTGTTGTGGTAGTGATACCGAGACGTTTGGCGACATTGGCCGCGATTGATTTAGGATCAGCCATGGCGGACATCGCCATCTGCAAGGTTGCTTTATCCATTTTACGAGGACGTCCGCCTTTTCTTCCTCTGGCTCTAGCTGCCGCGAGTCCGGCTTTCGTCCTTTCGACGATAAGATCACGTTCGAATTCAGCCAGAACAGCGAAAAGTCCGAATATCATCTTCCCACTTGGAGTTGTGGTGTCTATTTGAGATCCAGCTCCAGACAAGACCTTTAATCCGACATTCTTATTTTTGAATTCTTCGACGAGTTGAAGTAGATGTTTTATGTCTCTTCCTAATCTATCTAACTTCCAAACAACGAGTGTATTACCTGGTTGAAGCGCTTTTAAGCAATTTTTCAATCCAGGACGATCGTCTTTTCTTCCGGAAGCCAAATCTTCATAAATCCAATCTTCTTCTACTCCGTGTTCTTTAAGTGCGTCTTTTTGAAGATCCAAAACTTGAGACCCGTCGGCTTTAGACACACGAACATATCCGATTAACATTTATCCTCACCATAAGAAAACTTACGATTCACCATAAATTGTTGCATAGATTTTTTCAATGAGTTTTCTTGTTATTTTTGATATATTTTTTGATATGATTTTGTATTGCCAGATAAACGGACGTTTATTTTGCATATACAAATCTTCCTTAGAAATCGTGCTCAAATAATGTGGACTCATCATTCTCGTATAGATGAAGTACTGCAGCTTCATTCCAGATGTTATTTGTCCACATTATTTGAGCACGATTCCTTAGCATGCATTTACGCTCGAATCTTCACGCGACCCTTATATTGAAAACGGCCGTTAAGAGTATATCAATCCAGCAAATCAGATAAATCTATGATTTTGTAAAAAAAATTGCTGTCGTATACAGGCTGGCAGGGCTTTTTCCTAGATAGTGCTATTGATTTTTGAGAAGAAATCTCCGAATATTAATAAAGTTTTAATATTTGGAGTAGAGATGAAAATCATAGAGGCACTAAAAGAGATAAAAGATGATCGCAA
>BNWE01000301.1 GCA_025998595.1 Alphaproteobacteria bacterium
GTCTTCCAATTCTGTGACGATTTTTTCCTTGAAATAAACTCCGATTTTCACTGAAACATCAATTGGAATGGTAAAATTTCCTTCGTGAATATCGCGAATGGCTCCGTTGAGATAAACTTGGCCTGCCTCGACTGTAACAGCTCCACTTTGGCTATCAATAATGCAGGTGCAACCTCTGATTACGTCTCCGTCTTTGAAGATCGCATTACCGAAATTTTTTAGAGCATGGCTTGAGTATTCTTGAATCTCGTTAAGCTCCGCAGACTGCAAACCTTTGCCAGCCAAAAACAACGACTTCGCATACTTTTTGCTGGAATCAAAACGATTGAAATAACCTTGTAGTGTTGGCATTGTGATCTACTAAAAGTGCGTGCCGCACAGGCATTCTTTTTGTGCTGTACTAAAAATCAAAATCATGCGTTTCTTCTCCTAAAAAGTAACGACAAAGCAAAAAGTTTCGCGTGTTGCTGGAGTTCGAATCAGCGGCACCGAATGCTCAAGCAACAGCAAAATTCCCGGATCAACGATATCTGTTGGAAGAAAATATTTTTGGCCTACTGAAAGCTCTTCTGCCGTCTGCGTTCCCACGAACAATCCGAGTTCGCGGATCGTATATTCACTGGCATCTGTAAAATCGTATAACGTTCGAATGAAAAGGTTGTTGGTTGGCACTTCGCTGGCGGAAAATCGTCCGGTCGGAGTTACAAGTTCGCCCTCATCGTCACCAACGCAAAACAGAACCTCATCGACAACACGTCTGCCAACTTCATTTGTGAGAGCTGTTTGTGTCGGATCCTCCGAAACTAATTCATTCCATGCTTCGTCGCCTTGCCCCCAAGCTATGTGAATTACCTGATTTTTCACGCTTTGCGCAATCGCCGTTCGTCCTGATTGTGTTAATATCGCCATTCGAAAATCCTAAGCATGCCCATATAATGTATATTCAAGATTCGAAGATGTTTTGTTCGCATGATCCGAAAAAAATTTTATGCTTCGCTGATTTTGGAATAACTATTTTGCTGATTCCACGGAACACTAAAGTGCCTATTATCATGCCAAGTGTTATTGCCTTGATATTGAGCCTTTTCGTAATGATCACGAACATGAATTTTGTTTATGATGCACAAGAAATTCTGAAATACCGCGACATAATTTCTTGCGTGTTCGAATTCTGAAACGGAATGTATGAAAGTACTGGCCGCTGAGCGTAAATTTTCTCGAAAAAATCTTTCTTCCACGAGAATGCGATTCGTTGTATTTTTATTGTGAGATAACAAACTGAACGAAACAACAAACGGCTC
>BNWE01000302.1 GCA_025998595.1 Alphaproteobacteria bacterium
CTTCTTCTTAGTGTCTTCCGCCTTCTTCTTAGTGTCAGCCTTTTTCTTAATGTCAGCTTTCTTCTTGGTGTCAGCCTTCTTCTTAGTGTCAGCCTTCTTCTTAGTGTCAGCCTTCTTCTTAGTGTCAGCCTTCTTCTTGGTGTCAGCCTTCTTCTTAGTGTCTTCCGCCTTCTTTTGCTGCTCCTTCTTCGGTGCTTCGTCAGTTGCTTCCTCATCTGCATCTGCATTTGCATCTACGTCTGCATTTGCATCTGCGTCTGCATTTGCATCTGCGTCTGCATTTGCATCTACGTCTGCATCTGCATCTACGTCTGCATCTGCATCTACGTCTGCATCTGCATCTACGTCTGCATCTGCATCTACGTCTGCATCTTCTTCATCTACAGCTTTTGCAATTTGAGAGGCTCCAGCACTGACTCCCGCACGAACTGCTTTACCTGCTACATCTTTAACCTTTGATCCTATTGACTTTAAAGAATACTTTAAAGAATCAAATAGACATGATGCATTTCCGTAGATGCAAAAAAATAGAGTAACGAGCGCAACGTAAGATAAGTAATGTTTTTTCATAGTTCCACCTCAAGTTAATAACAGTTATCATTATAACAACAAAAACATTAACAACCAGTTAAAATATTTGGATTTTTCTGTTTGATTATGCATTTTTTACTGCGCATATTGGATATGCTGTTTGTCGTGTAAAAACTTGTGACACTGAGAAACCTTTTAACAAAAAGCTACTGCAACAGCTCCCTCCCAAAAAAACGATGCCAGGACTTTTTAGTTCTCCAGAAGAATAACGCTGTTCTGTAAAGGTTGTCGAGTAGGACGAAGGAGTTTTATCCTCAGCCTCTCACTGGTATGGTCGAGCGGCGCATGAGCTAAGATAGCCACGTTTCCATCGCACCTCGTCAAACGCAGTATGGAGACGACGGGAAATGTCGAAGAAGTACGGAGTGTTGCCGAGCGTCATAAATCGCTAACTCCGCCAAAACTTATCCCCTTTTTTTGATTTTCGTCATTTAACTTACGAAAAAATTTGATATCATAGTTAAGATATGGTTTGTTTTTAGCCGCACCTAATTAGGTGCGCACATTTTGGAGATGAAGATATGGGTTTTCCGGAGTGGGTTTCTCGTTTTAAAGAGTCGCATACGGTCATAAAGCGGATCAAAGGGCACTACTATAAGTATGAAGTCACCTATCAACATGACAAGGAGACCAAGCGTTCTAAGCGCAAGACCGTGAAATTGCTGGGCAAGATCACAGAGAAGGATGGATTTGTCCCCTCGCCCAAGAA
>BNWE01000303.1 GCA_025998595.1 Alphaproteobacteria bacterium
GACTTTCAATTGGAGTAAGCAACCGCATAAGCGATGTAGTATCCTCCATTTTTAATAAATTTTCCAGAGGGATTGCGTGCTTTAGCGAAAAAAAACCAGATTTAGTTCTCCGGAGTTCATTTACGTAGCATAGAGCTCCAACTCTGGCCGCAATATCTCGGGCAAGACTGCGGACATACGTTCCCTTGGAACAAATAACATGTAATTTTAAACTGGCTCCATTTGCTCTTGTTGAAGCTGCTTCAGCATTAAAGACTGTACTCGCATACGTATCAGAAGGTAGCGAAGCGGAAAATGGATCCAGCGTCACGCTGGTGAGGGAAAAAATGTTGATCTTTCGGGCGGATAACTCGACTTGCTCACCGTCTCGAACGCGATCACATGCTCTGCGACCGGATACTTTTATGGCCGAAAAAACCGGAGGCAGCTGCATTTGCTCTCCCACAAAATTCTGAAGAACACTTTCTATTTCACTTATGGTGGGAATTTTTGCGGATTCTTCCGTTACCTGTCCGTCTTTATCCAACGTATCGGTTGTTTTCCCAAAGACAATCGTGAATTCGTATTCTTTCTGACCATCCTCCAAAAAACGTATGAACTTTCTCGCCTCTCCAACGGCAATGGGTAATACGCCAGTGGCAAATGGATCCAACGTTCCTATGTATCCGGTTCTGCAGTTCAGTATTTTTCTCACCTTAACCATGGCCGCATTGGAGGACATACCGGCTGGTTTGTCCAAACATAACCAGCCATTTATTCCTGCTACACCTTGCATTTAGTCTCCATTAATTGGCATACTAAAACGCTTTCATTTTTCAATGCCTTTTGTAACAAATCCATATATTCATTCCAGAACGTTATTACAGTTTTTTCGAGAAACACATCTTTGCAATATTCTATTGTTATGTCCAACTGTTCATTATTTTCTGTGATCTTAACTTCCAAATCAAAATTGCAAGATCCGTTGTGGACGTCAATAAAATCAATTGCAAATTCATCGCTTGTAAAATCAAATTTCGGAGTGTTTTGTACCAAAAATGCAATGCGATACGGAAGCACTTCGGGGAAGTTTTTTAAATTTCTAACCACTTCTTCCGGAGGAATATTGGAATTATTCTGGGCATCTAGCACGGTCTTTTTTATATCTCCCAAAAGCGAAACAAAACTTTTTTCTAAATCTATTTTGGTTCTTATGGCCAACATATTGGAGAAATATCCGATGACAGATTCTATTTTATTGCTCGACCTATTCGCCACGGCAGAACCAACCGTTATGTCCGTTTGCCCGGAATATTTACAC
>BNWE01000304.1 GCA_025998595.1 Alphaproteobacteria bacterium
TAAAATGTTGTGTTTTCCAGTGCTGAACATGAATTGCTTATTGTTAATGATAACTGGCACTTTTAACATTGTTTTCTTCGAAGCATATAATTCAATCAACGCCTGGTGGCTCTTCAAAAAAATACTAAGAGCCTTCTGCCAACCATCGCTACTGAATTTTCGTAACAGCAACAGGGCTTCCTCCGTTATTCTGTAACGATAATTAGGAGAGTTCGTAGCCTTGCCGTTATCTTCAATCAATGCTGCATCGCGAAAATGGTGCATTGCCTGTTTGCGAAATGTCTCTCGGCTGTTTTCGGCATACGTAATCTCATAGTTTTTATGTGTGGACTGAATAATATCATGAATGCGAATCCAATTATTTGTAGCATTCAACCAGTCTGTTTCTTCTGTTACTTCAGCCATTGCAAGCAACGAATAACAGCAGATGTCGCTTTGTTGAGCAACTGGCATTCCGAGTGCCAATAGAATTTTCTTTGCTTCATTTTTTTTATGCATTTATGATGTCCTCCAAAACTCTATCACAATAAGCTGTGGAATAATCACCGAGTGCTATCATCCTACGTCCCAATTTTTCTAACTTAGTCCGTTCCGGGACAGGAATCGCATTCATCTCAGTGGCATTAACTTGCGTTGACCCATTGAGGATACGGTAGTACATATCATAAAGTGATGAATTCAACACTATATAAAGTCCATAGACAAGTTCATCAGTCATTTCAGAATCATCAACTGTATCAACAAAGTTTACCTTGTTTTGTGTGCTTATTTTTTGATAATCAGGGTATTGGCTGGCAAGATACACCCCACATTGAAGTCTGCGCCGTTCCTCTTTGGACGTGAACCGCTTGACAAAAAGATAATTGCGATTCAACTGTACCATGCTGGGTAATTCATCTGTTATGTATTCGTTTTTTTTGCCGATTGGAAAAATCACGCGTCCTTCCTTAATATGCTGCGAATAGAATAACGGCACCGTGTGTTCTCCTGAAACATTTCTCAATAATTCCCTATTGCGAAAATCCACAGTCAGTCCTGTTTTCATTTTTAAACCCATTGCAGGCATTGGTTTCTCGAAAGAATGGACTTTCTGGAGAACGGTAATTTCCTCAGGAGAGGTAACCAAATAGACAAAACTCTCTACTCCTGAAACGACTAGATTATATGGCACAAACATCTCACTAATGGTATCAAAACTACTCGAATCTACAGATGACGTTATTCGTACCATTGGACATTCAATCGGTGACTTGCACACTTTCAGAATCATGGTTTCCTGTAATACATCTTCTTTAT
>BNWE01000305.1 GCA_025998595.1 Alphaproteobacteria bacterium
GCGATATCGGCACGCTTGTTTCTCAGCAATCCAAACTTGGATCGTCAATTGCGAACTTGAAAACGCGCTACGGTGAGTTGAATAAAATCATGGGACAACGCGATGCAGTTTTGGCTCAGCGAGCGAATCTTCGTGGCCAAATGATGGACGCGGTTGCGTTGGCGGCCATGCTTGGAGCTCCAATCAAAGCCGCGGTTGATTTCGAATCTGCCATGGCAGATGTGGCGAGAGTTGTTGATTTTCCAGAGCCAGACGGCCTTCTAAAAATGGGAAATTCTCTGAAAGAAATGTCGCGAACGATTCCGCTTTCGGCCGAAGGACTGGCGCAGATTACAGCGTCAGGTGGGCAACTTGGTGTTGCATCAAAAGACCTTGGAACGTTTACAGAATCTGTAGCAAAAATGTCCACTGCCTTCGATATGACAGCTGAAGAAGCGGGCAACGCAATGGCTCAATTATCAAATGTTTTCCAGATTCCAATCACGGAACTGACGCAACTTGGAGATGCAGTAAATCATCTCAGCAATAATACCGCGGCGAAAGCAAAAGACATAGTTCCGGCATTAAATCGCGCTGGAGGTTCGGTGCGCCAGTTCGGATTGTCTGCGCAACAAGCCTCTGCATTGGTTGGAACATTGATCTCGATGGGGCAGCAATCGGAAAAAGCTGGAACGGCTGTCAGTGCGATACTCACTAAACTACAGATTGTGGACAAAGCAGGTCCGAAAGTTCAAAAAGCTTTTGGCGCAATCGGCATCAGCGCACAAGATATGAAAAAGGCGATTTCCGAAGATGCCCAAGGTGCTTTGCTACAATTTTTTGATGCCATTGAAAAAATCAAGCCACAGGAACGTGCTGGAATTTTAGTTGATATTTTCGGCAAAGATTATCAGAAAGATGTGGCTCTTCTTGTTGGTTCTTTAGATTCCTATAAAAAATCGCTGGCTTTAATTTCCGATCCAAAAGCTTACGGCGGCTCTATGGAAAAGGAATTTCAGGCACGAGCAGCAACGACTGCGAACAACCTACGGTTGCTAAAAAATTCCATCAGTGAAATTGCTATGGATCTTGGATCAACGCTGCTGCCGTCGATCAATAAACTGGTGGACGGTTTGAGAGCCATTGGATCCACTGTTTCTGATTTTGCAAAAGCTCATCCTGAGGTTGTAACGGCAATTACTGGCACAGTTGGCGTTTTGATTTCATGCAAAGTTGCAGCAATTGCTTTGGGCTACGCCTGGACTTTTGTGAAAGGCGGAATTTTAAGCGCAAGTG
>BNWE01000306.1 GCA_025998595.1 Alphaproteobacteria bacterium
TTTGCGGAATCTGATCATCGGATTAGCCTGTAAATTGAACACTTCTGTTCCGGATATGATGTTTAATGGTGCTCGGTTCCATAGGAGGGCTATAAAATTGGTCGCAGAGAATTAAAAGGCCCTGTATCAGTCATTTTCGTCCTCCTTTTCTTCTTGCTCTTGCGCCTCAAAAATCACTGCACTAACGTCTGACAACGAATAAAGTTGTTTAGTCAAAATGCGTTCCATAATATGCATCTTGATTTTTATCTTCTTTTCGTTTTCAGGCATTTCGCTTAAGGCGTTCTGGATTGCTTCTCTCATATCAATGACGAGCTCAATAGTTTCATGTATTTCCTCAGATAATTTCTCAAGCAATTTTTTTATTTCTTCAGTCTTCGATTCCATTTTTAGTATCCTTTCATTATTTATATTCGTAACTAGCATGGTGTTTTTCGAATCACGCCATTATTGGCAACTTTTCTGCGCTTTGGGAGGCGGATGTGAGAACAAAAAAGATTTTCTGAACGCCATCTGAAAATTCAGAAAATTCCATCGTCCGTTTTTCGAATGACTTTTGACATTGGTTTGTGGCCTGATTTTCGAGGGGCTGACGGCGTGTTTTTGGTTTATCTTGCATTTTAGATATTCTGGTCTGCCTGGTCTACGCCCTGGTCTAAAAACGGCATTTAACTTATTGATTTTATTGAATAGACCAAAAGACCAGATGGACCACGCAAAAAACAGTATGTTTAGGAATTTAATTTTTTTGAGAAAAAACAAATTCAAAAAAAATGGCAAACGTTTTTCGTCAGAAACGCCATATATAAAAGAAACCAAAGGATAATATACTATTATACCTTCAGGTATACTCTTCTCCAAAGTACATGCTATATAATATGTATCGTTTTGTAAATAGATTATTTTAAAAATATCGATTATATTTTTTTTCATATCTATGCCTCGAAAATCTTGCTGTTAATGATGTACATTCTTTTGCGTTTTCCATCGATATACGGATATGCAGTGGCGCAGTCGCTGCCGGGTTGCATGATTCCAAGAGAAACCAATAATCTTGTGACCGCTTTTAATGGGATGCCTTTGGCGATGGTGTTTTTGAAATATTCCGGAAACACGTAATAAACATCTTCTAAATCTCCGCATGTGTTTATTTTCCACGGGTCGGTTATAAACCTTACGCTTTAGCGTGAATTGCTTTAGCGTATTAGAAGTTTTAGACTCAGAGGATGAATGATAGAGAAAGGTACACAAGGGGAGCCCATACTGTATTAG
>BNWE01000307.1 GCA_025998595.1 Alphaproteobacteria bacterium
GCGCTAACCAATCATCTAAAAGAGTCAACTGGACGCTACTACGGATCTCCAATGCGAACTTTCGTTGAGTCACTCATGGAAGAAGATGCAATAAAAAGGCAATTCGATATCGAACTTGGAAAAGCCAAAGAGGATTACCTGCCAGTAGGCGCTGAAGGACAAGACTTTAGAGTTTTCGACATCTTTTTTACATTCGGTTTTGCAGGTGAGTTGGCCACAAAATACGGCATTACCGGATGGCCGGTTGGCGAAGCAATGAACGCGGTTTTGCGATGTTTCAATGATTGGATCAGAGACAAGGGAGGCTTCGGAAACCAAGAGGAAAAACAATGGCTGGCACAAATTAAAAGCTACCTAGAAACATACGCGCACATTCGCTTTCAGCGGATAGCAAATCACAAAACTTTTGATAACACTTTTTTCGGTGAACGAGCTGGATATGTGGAAGAGCAAATAAACGCACATGGAGATTTAGACGATGTTTATTACGTGTTTCCGGAATATTTCAAAAACATCATCGCAAAAGGTATCCCATTGAAAGCTGTTACAAAATTGTTGATCGACCTTGGAATATTAGAGCCAGAAGAAAATAGCGATCGCGCAACCGCACGTCCATACATCAATGGAAAACGTCAAAGAATGTATGTAATTAACAGCAAAATTTTCGAGGCGTAGCTATGAATAAAAATATAACTGAGAATTTTAAAACAATCTATTTACAAAGCGATATATATTATGTATCATGTAAATTGGAGGAGAGTATACCTAAAGGTATAATAGTATATTATCCTTTGGTTTCTTTTATATATGCGTTCTTTTGGAAAATTTCGCTTGACAAGCTTTCGTTTTTTTCTATTCTCAAAAAATTTAAATATATATATATACTGTTTTTCGCGGGACCTTTTGGTCTTTTGGTCCTATCCAATAAAATCAATAAGTTAAATGCCGTTTTTGGGCCCAAGCCAGGCCCCAACAGGACCAATGCAAGGCATTTCATGTTTTGCGCATTTACGTTCAAATTAGAACATGAAATAACATTTTGTACCACAACCGATTTTGGCAAAAAAACTTGCGCTTCTCATCCCAAAAACCTCAGAAAATCTTTTTTGTTCTCACATCCGCCTCCAAAAACGCCAAATGGTTGCCAACAATGGCATGAGGCAAAAAAATACGAATCGTAGTTACAAATATAAATAACGAAAGGATATAAAAAATGGATATCGGTTTAACAACAGAAAGAGACGCAGGAATAAATCTGCTGA
>BNWE01000308.1 GCA_025998595.1 Alphaproteobacteria bacterium
TACAATATCAAACGTATTATCCAGGACTTCACATTCGAAAATTCTCCGATAGTGCTGGAAACAAGATACTCAAATCCCACTATCGTAGAACATTGGATAAAAGACATGGAGTACATCGAAAATTTGGTGGAAAGATGAAACTTTGTAAAATTAAGGAGCAATAATGTTATTCATTGTGATAGTTATTATGGATATTCTCAGCTCGGCGGAAATGGACATTTGTGTGCCGAGTTTTCCTGAAATCCAGAGTGTGTTTGGCATTTCTTCCTTTGCCGTCGAATTTGTTCTTGGCATTAATTTGCTGGCACACTGCGTTGGAGCTCTGGTGGCCGGAAATCTTGGCGATAAATACGGCAGAAAACCGATAATATTGTCCGGGTTAGCTCTATTTATTTTCGGAAGCCTGATGTGCGCACTTTCTTCAAGTTACGCAGGATTACTCATTGGAAGGTTTGTTCAGGGCATCGGCATTTCTTGTCCAACAGTGCTGACCTACGTGATCATTCCGGACATATATGACATAAAAACACATCAAAAACTTCTTGGATTGCTGAATTTTTTTTCGACGTTAGCCGCGGCGATTGCTCCGATTATCGGCAGCTACACGACTTTGCTTTTCGGCTGGAGAGGAAATTTCTACTTGCTCCTATTTCTTGGAATTCTATGCTACGTTTGGGGATATTTTTTCCTACCAACTGGCGTTAAAAATAACGATGTTTCTGTAAGTCTGATCGAATATGCAAAAGTCCTAAAAAACAAAAAAGCCATGATTTATGTTTTCACCATATGTTCTTTCGCAATAGGCTACTGGACATTCATTGCCATATCTCCACTTTTGTACGTAAATGATTTGGGAGTAAAATTGGAGCATTTCGGATGGTATCAGGGATCGTTGGCTGCAGCATTTGCGCTGGTCAGCTTTTCCAGCGAGAAATTGTTCAATCTTTTCGGAGTGCAAAAAATGTTTTTGGTGGGGAATGGCATTTTTCGCTTTGGCGCTTGCATCAATTCTGCTGCTGTTGTTGACGAACTCCCAAAATCCTCTATTGATAACGATGGCCTTGGCTCTTATGTCCGGAGCGGTAGTCTGTCCAGTCAATATATTATGTCCCTATGCGTTCGAGGCTGCTCCCAATGAAAAGGGAAAACTTATGGCCATGCTTACACTGGTAAAGTTTGGAACTGTTAGTTTTTTGGTACAGATTACCAGCTTCTTCTACAACGGAAGCTTTTTAGCAATCGGCCTGACAGTCTCCG
>BNWE01000309.1 GCA_025998595.1 Alphaproteobacteria bacterium
GCCATGTACCAGGAATCTCGTACTCTTCTTCTCGACATCATTATATAGAATATGCTATGATTATTGTAGTTTAGAGGTGTGACACATGATAGATGTTCTGAGTTGTTTTTTCCCCACCACTGTTGTATTTGTTGATGATAACGCTCTTTTTTTGGATAGTCTAAAAGATTGTATTGATATAAAAGGCATTACATTTGAATCTTTCACTAATCCTTCGGAGGTTATTGATTACATAAACGAGGTGTCTTCCGGCAATAGATTGGATTATTCTGACTTAATTCGTGATGGTGAGGATAGCATGTCAGATTGGAAGTCGATACTCCTGAACATAAACTGCCTCCATCGGGAGATTTATAATCCCTATAGATTTTCCAGGATCTCGGTGGTTGTCGCCGATTATTTGATGCCTGGTACTAACGGTACAGAGTTGTTCGCCAAACTCCACGACAAAAATATACAGAGAATCTTGCTTACCGGCGTCGCAGACGAAAAAGTAGCTGTAGATGCATTTAATGATGGTAAGATCAATCGGTTCGTAAAAAAGGGGACGATTGATTTCGAGCAAGAAGTAAAATACGGCATTACGAAATCGATATATCAATACTTTCGAGTTCATACCAATAATGTCATAAAACATTTGTCAATGGCCGGCAAGAATCATTTGGAAGATCCGATTTTCGCTGACTTTTTTTTTAGTAAATGTTTTTTGAATGGAATGATTGAGTACTACATGCTGGATACGTTTGGCAGCTATCTTCTTATGGACGAGCACGGCAAAATTTCTGCACTGAACGTACTTACGGAAAATGAAATGTGCAGATTGATAGAGATAGGAATAGAGTCCGAAGAGATCTCCAGCGATGTTTTAAACAAATTGCAATCTAGAAAATACATGCTTGTTTCCCACGAAAGAACGGGATTATTACCCCCGGTTTCAAAATGGGCTGCATATCTGAGGGAAGCGAATTGTTTGGACGGATATCAAACCTACTATTTTACGCTATCAGATGGCAGCGTTTTGGATGTGGACTTTAAAGACATAGAAACCTTTTCTAGTTTTAAGAAGAGAAACAAAAACTAGTTAACAAGTGGTAAAGCTGCAGTTGTATGCATTCGAGATGAGAAATTAGTTTTTATTTTCCACGGGTCGGTTATAAACCTTACGCTTTAGCGTGAATTGCTTTAGCGTATTAGAAGTTTTAGACTCAGAGGATGAATGATAGAGAAAGGTACACAAGGGGAGCCCATACTGTATTA
>BNWE01000310.1 GCA_025998595.1 Alphaproteobacteria bacterium
ACCGCCAAAGCTACTTATCAACTCAAAATTAACGGCGTCTGGCATCGATCTGAAATGACAAAAAAAACTCGAGAAATCTTTAAAAAAATTGACGTAGGCGACCTAACTTGATGCGGAGTTAGGGTTCGAACGTGATCTTATCGTCGAAAGGACGAAAGCCGGACTCGCAGCAGCTAGAGCCAGAGGAAGAAAAGGTGGACGTCCTCGTAAAATGGATAAAGCAACCTTGCAGATGGCGATGTCCGCCATGGCTGATCCTAAATCAATCGCTGCCAATGTCGCTAAACGTCTCGGTATCACTACCACAACACTCTACATGTATGTCAACGGTGACGGCTCTCCTAAAGAAATAGGTACCAAATTACTTCTCGCTCCTTAGCGTGCATTTACGTTCGAATCTTTACGATACCCTTATAGAGAAAGGTCATGTGTTTGGTCTATTTGAGCTCCACAAAGCTGGTATAGGAACGGCAATAAGGCCATCACCAAAAGAAACTGCGTCTTCACCTGAATATAAAATGATTGAAACGACCTCTTGATTTCTAACGATATTATTTCTAAACCACACTATGTGTTTGAAATCATCTCTAGAAATTGCCGATCCAGATTTCACTTCGATACAGGCAATTCGTCCGTTTGGGTCCTCTATTACAAAGTCTATTTCGCGATCTTCCCGATCTCTGTAGTGATAAATGTGATGGCCGCCAATGTCCGATTGTTTGGCCAATTCATTGAAAACGAATGTTTCGATCACCTTTCCTGATCGCTCTGGATTCAGACATACCTCTTCGAGATTCCAATTTAGAACACTGGCCATAATTCCCGTATCCGTAACGAATATTTTATCTTTGCGCCCAACTCTGGAATAATCTGTTTTGCTCCAGGGACTGACGCGTTCGAACAAATAGAGAACTTCCAATGCACCAACGTAGCTATCAAATGTTGCTTGCGAGATAGCCAGCTTACCGCACATGCCAGGAATATCCATGAGCTTGCTCGACCAAGCCGTCAGAATTTCCATCTGTTCTCGAAGAGCGGCATTGCGCCTAATGTTTGTTATGAGCTTCAGATCTCTCATGAGCAAAGTATTTACGTAATCTAGATGCCAATCTTTTCTATCGATGTCTGAGAAGTCCTGTACTTCCGGATACCCGCCGCGAAAAGCTATTTTCAGAATCTCTCTTTTGTCATAGCCTTTTATCTGGGATGGGAATTCGTTCTGAAACAACATTTGCATGAACTTTG
>BNWE01000311.1 GCA_025998595.1 Alphaproteobacteria bacterium
TAGGGAAATTGAAAATAAACTTAATGATCGACCACGGAAAGTGTTAAACTTCAAAACACCTCGAGAGGTCTTTGTGGCAAATCGGATTGTTTCGCCACTTGATGCACTTCGTTTCTGAATGGGCGAGTGACTGACGCTTCAAATAGAGAAGACAAGCACTTTTTGCAATCATTGCAGGGCGACCTCATGAAAAATTGTTGTGATTTTTTTGCTGATGTTTCAGGCTATTTACTTAAGCTACAATAAGATTCAAAGCACGTTGTGGTGAAAAGACATAGCAATTGATCGTTTTTTCTGCTACTTTTTTGTGCATCTTTATGCCATGCAAGCTCACAAAATGAAGCCTCATTGTTTGAAGATGCTCAAATATCAGATTGATGTATCGCTAAATTTTCATGAGGCCGCCCTGGCAATCATTGGTTGCATACTATTCCAAACTCGGTTAAGTTGTAATTGTAGGGGAGATTGTAAAATATGGAAGTTCTGTTTTGGGCGTCGGTTTCCAGCAAGTTAGGGAAGAGACTTTTTGTTTTGGTTATGGGGGGGGTGTGTGTCAGGGATGGATTTTGCTCAAAGAATGTGAAAGTTACAGAGTTGAGGAACATGAGCGACTCTTTACAAGAGTTGACGAGTTTCAAGATGCTATACTATTCGATCCAAGTAAACCTATGAGCAAAAAAAAAGCTGAAAAAAGCGCGACGTATGCTGCTCCAACGTTTGAAGCCCTGCCAGAAGATAAGAGAAGACTAGAAATTTTGGAGAAGCACGTCTCGACTCCCTCTTCTTGTGTTCCGGATGCCTTTGAACACGTGCAGTTCGATCCAGAAACCAATTCCTTTTCCTTTTTCTATTTAGATGGTACTCCTGCATTGAAGTTAAATGCGCAATCGGGGAAAGATAATAATGAGCGTTTCCAATTGCTTCTCAGTAGATGTTGGAAGGAAGCTTTGAGCGCTAACTCCGCCTCAAGTTAGGGCGGCGACCTTCAATTTCGCGAAAATATCTTTTAGTTTTCGATGTATTTCGGAGATATGCCATTGTCCGTTAATTTTGAGTTTATATATCGCCATTGCCCATTCGATCACATCTTTCGGAGAGATTTCTTTCAACAATTTTTCTGTTTGGTCCCGCCTCATCATGACCCAATAAAAGTACCCAACTTTTGGGATCTTTCTGTAATTTTTTAGCAACAAATTCAAAAGGAGTCAAGCCATTTAAAGCTCTCAATCTCTTCCCAAAATTATG
>BNWE01000312.1 GCA_025998595.1 Alphaproteobacteria bacterium
TCGGCAATCGTGTCCCACAAAATGGGCAATATGATATGCAAATAAAAGACGAACCTCCATCATGAATAATCAACCCATATTCATCCATATTATCGCAATAACAAATTAAACTGTCTGGGCAATCAAAAACAGTATCGTGGATATCACAGCGATATTCAATATTTCTGTACATGTCTTCGCAACAACAATCTTTTCTAGTCATAACAATCCTCCATTATTTTAACCAATCATCAGATGGAATATACTTCCACAGATTGAGTTAATATACTCCATGAGAAGCATTCCTTTCAAGTGATTATGTGGTTGGTATTCGTTATATTTTTGGACGGCTTTTTGAAGTTCGAGTTGCATATCTTTGGTTGAGCTGGCGGAAATGAAGGAGACAGTAACATCTAATTCCTCCGCTCTCTACGCAGCTAGATTCGTCTTTTTTTGCTCATTTTTAAGGCGAATCTAGCTTGTAGAAGTTGCTACGTAGGTCGTCTTGCAGCTATTCTTTGTGAATGTCTTATACCAACTTTCGTTTACGTCAAAGACAAATCTGAATAAGTATAATAATCACATTGTCACTTCGGAAATAACGTTCCTATATTAATTTTACCATCTAAAAGTCTATGACTTCGATATTCAAATATTCTCCCATCTACAGTAACAAACCCCGGAGAAAAAGATCTTCCACGCGGTCTTGTATTGACATTGCGTACATTATGGCGTTTAAACATATCTTCTTTTACCCCGTTGAATACTTTGTTTGCTAGCTTGGTGTCTCCGTTAAGATGCTTCTTAATAATATGGTTATTCAATTGATTCTTGCACGTACCACCAACTCGTACAGAACAACCATCCTGTTTCCAATAAATAAGTTCTTCCTTAATCGCCATTGGAGATTTCTCGACAGCAGCGACAATTCCTTTAACAATCCCTCTTTCCATCTCTGCAGGAGCGGCTTGAGCACCTTGGAAGATTCCTTCGGCTCTGGGTTTGAGATTGCCTCTCAGTGCACTGACTTTTGCAGGTAATTTGCTACCTTTAATGACCTTAAATGTGCCAATGGCTGCCGCTCCAGTCACTAGCGCTTCAATGCCAGAAAGAGTAACGTCCGCATATTTCACGGCTTCTTCTTTTGTTGTACCTTGAGAAGCAGCGTAGTCCACAAGGAACTCGGCTCCATTCTCAATAGTGGCGGCAAAAGCCTCTCCTGTGGCAGCCATACATCCACCAGCAATCAAAGC
>BNWE01000313.1 GCA_025998595.1 Alphaproteobacteria bacterium
CCTACGACCTGATGGATTCCGCGGATCCTCTATACTTGAAAATATTTCTGTTAACGTTGCCATTCTCTTGCCTCTATAAAACTTATTAATACTTTATTACTTCTTGGGGAGAATTAAAAGACCCTGGTGAACAGGGTTATTGATTAACATAACACCTTGATATGTAACGTAGTAATAGGTATACTCAAGGTGAGGGTATTTGTGGAGGAAAAAATGAGAATGTTGTATATATCTAAAATTATGTTGGGATGTATTTTAGCAGGAGTGGTTTGTAGTTCTGTAGCTACGGAATTGAAGCGATCTGATGGAATCGATAACAAAAACCTGAAAGGTTCTAATACTACTTTGCAGAAAATTAGTGATCAGCTAGTTATTCAGTCGAAATCAACGACTTGTGGTACTGTCGACGACATCAAACTGAAAGGTTCTAATACTACTTCGGGGAAAATTAGTGATTCGCTAGCTGCTCAGTCGGGGCCAGCATCAGTTTTTTTGCGGGGTTTTTTACAAAAACCACACGTAGTAAGATGTGGAGTAACATATCACGCTGCTTTACCAGAAGAATTCAGAAAAATCTTGCAAAGTGAGTTAGATGGTGGAGGTAATATATATACTAAAAAATTAGAAGAAAAAATGAACAGTATGCGAGAAAGTCCAGTAGCAGAAGAAGTCTCTTGTTTTAGATTCTTATTTGTTGATGGGAAAATATATGTTCAGCCTTCTCTTCGATGGGATTCCTGGATTTAATTTTCTATCTGCTGCTGAAGTGAAATGTTTACGTGAAATCAGATGCTTTTTTATGTTCTCACAATCCTTTCATTTCCATGCATTCTTACAAAATAATAATCCTCGTTATCGCAGTCTTGCGCAAGCAGTGCTTCAGAGAAAATTTTCTTGGTTTGTGCGTATTTTGACGCAGCAGTCGCCGACGATATAATTGTGCTTTTTGCTTCTGGAGTGACGTTTATCTTAATAGCGTCAATTATGCAATTTCTAGATTCCACGAATAAGGTTTTAGAAAAGAATACTTTCAATACATCATGGTCGTAGTCTGCTATTAGCTTCGCAATGTGCCTCACCGGTTTATCGTCAAAGCATGAAATCAATTACGACCTGCTAAAGCAGGAGGTATGCTAAGAATCTGAAGATACGCTGAATGCGGATAAATCCTACTTTTCGTCCCATACCTTGAATTCATTTGGCCCATCACTTTGGTTTTCTAT
>BNWE01000314.1 GCA_025998595.1 Alphaproteobacteria bacterium
GGAAATTGAAAATAAACTTAATGATCGACCACGGAAAGTGTTAAACTTCAAAACACCTCGAGAGGTCTTTGTGGCAAATCGGATTGTTTCGCCACTTGATGCACTTCGTTTCTGAATGGGCGTTATAACGATCATCCATATCGCATAGCATCTTATAAATTTCGTCCACCACGTATTGCGACTGACGATAGACACGAGAAAAAAGAGAGTTGTATCTATTAAGATATTTTGTTGCAAATCCGCGAGCATTTCTGTTTCTTTGTTTGATAAAGCCGTGAAAATTATTTACTGTATTAATGTTATAAAAACCAACGTCTTTGTTTTCGCTTTTTGCTCTCACTACAGAGCATTTTTTCGTTTCTTCGAGAACGTTGTAACCTTTTGCTTTGTCACATAAGAAAAGAGTATATTCGCTTACTCTGTTGCCGAAAACGTTCTCGATGTCTGTTTTTTGAGGAGTTGCTCGATTAACTGAAAGCGCTATTCCTTTGCCTTCTCGTTCAACGGCTGTGCATATGCAGATATATTCATCGGATATGCCACATTTTTGTGCAACAGCTCCATGTTTTCTCGGCTTTCTGTAGTAATCTGGTGGCAATTTCTGTCCTTTTAAGTTTTCAAGAACATATGTTTCATCTGCTTCACAAACTCCAGACAGCGTCATCAAATTGCGCGCTTCTTCTTGCTCCAAACAACACAAAATTTTATGCCTCATATTAAATACGGTCTTATGGCGCAAAACAAGTTTGGCCGCTGTTTTGTCCAGCGAAATACCATTGACTGTATCTCTGATTACCTCCTTCCAAACCGCTTCGCCACTGCGTGAGTTGAACATAACACTCCCCGTTGTTTGAACAAAACTTTTGTCACAATCTCTGCAAAGATATGCTTGTTTATTGCACTTGTGCCCATTCCGAACAACGTTTTCTGATTTACAGTGGGGACACGGTGGCCTATTGCGCTTTTCCTCTTTCTCGTATTTTTCTTTTAGATCAGTTACATTCTTTATCGCTTCTTCAACTGCTTTTTCCGGCAGATGTTTCACTAATTCTATTAACGCGAATAATGGATTAAAAGCGCTTGAAAGCAAAGGAGAAATGGCTAAAATCTATTTAAATTAAATTAAGAGGTTTTAGCCATGAGACATGATATCACAGAATTGTTCTGCTTTGTTGATGATTTTTGCAAAGAATTAAATGATGAACTAAAGAAGCATCAACTA
>BNWE01000315.1 GCA_025998595.1 Alphaproteobacteria bacterium
AAACGGAATGTATGAAAGTACTGGCCGCTGAGCGTAAATTTTCTCGAAAAAATCTTTCTTCCACGAGAATGCGATTCGTTGTATTTTTATTGTGAGATAACAAACTGAACGAAACAACAAACGGCTCCTCCGTCAATTCATCATAACCAGAAGAAAAGGCTGAATTGACATCTTCGAGAATCGACTCTGACAATACAACCAGTGCTTTTGCGATTATGCTTGGTCGCAGTAATTTTTCCGGAAGGTTACCGACGAATTTTGTATTCCAAATGTATCTTTCTGGAAGAGAAATACTTCTGTGATTGACAGCATCTAGCGGAGCATCATCAAGATTCGCAAAATCCAATTTATACGTATCGATATTTTTTGCATAATCAAAATGCTCTCTGACGTTGCATTGCTCAAGCGGCATTTCTGGCATTTCTAGAGCATCAAAATTTTGTCGACCAAAAGAAAGTTTCGGCCCATCGTCTTGCAAACGAATTCCAGAATGATCAGAAAGAAAATCTCCGAATTTCGAACCATCCAAAATGAATCTGCGCACATCATAAAGCGAATTGTACATACGACTGAGTCGAGATCGCAAAGGCGCTGCAAGCTCTGCAACTGAGACGATTGCACCAATTCCAAAACTATTTGGAATTTCCGACAGGCCAATTTGAAATTCAGCGAAATGTTCGCCTGGCGGCTCTTCCTCGATTATGATGTTTTCAAAACAATACCAAGATAGCTCGTTTCTCAATGAAGCCGGAGTTCCACGAATTCGATGAAATTCCAAACCTTTTAAAATCCGTTCTTGAAAATCGTCGATATTTACTTGTGCCAAAGAATACTCATATGCAAGCACAAGTTTTAGCTCTGTATCACGAAATTTAAATCCAGCCAGAACATCAGTATTTACATTATAGTCGATAGCCTCTGCAATATTTATTTCGGATTTTGTGGAGTTGAAAGGTAACAATCTCATCTCAAAAGCTCCACAACCCCAAGGCGAGCACAGTCTATTTCTGTAACAAGCACATCGTCAATTGGAGTAATAAGCTCAACATCTTTAACGCCATTCGAAAACAAATTAGAAATAATCCATGACCGCGAAATGCTAACTCCGAGCCCTGCAATTTTAGCAAAATTTCCAATAAAAGATGCCTTCAGAGTCTCCAGAATTTCCGGCGGAGTACTGGATATCAACGTGATTTTTGCTTTTACATTTACGTCTATCATA
>BNWE01000316.1 GCA_025998595.1 Alphaproteobacteria bacterium
GATCGCCACAGGAGCCGAATTGCCGCGGATTTTCTCCGGAAGAATTAAGTCGCATTGATTTCTCAAATCTAGATTTGACGGAAATAGTCGAGGAAGTCATGAGCAAGTTCAAAGCGCCAGACATGGCAAAAACTGGCAAGCATTTCGCTTCTGGAAGTGAGTTGAATCGAATCCGATGCCAATTATGTTGGGATATCAGATGCAAACGGTGTCTGCGACACAGGCATTTACTCTTGCTGAAGCAGCTTCAGCATTGTAGATAGTACTCGCATACCTTGCAACAGGCGGCGAAGCCATTGGCGCAGGTGCGGCACGCACTTCTGGAGCGGCTGAAATAGCAGCTGGAAATTTTTCCTATGGAAACGTAAGTATGGGCAACACTCAAATGGGAAACTATTCTCAGTTGCAGCGGTGCTTGCAGCACGGGCGTTAATGGCTTCGCCTCCAAACTGAAATGTATGCGAGATATACTGGCGAAAGTAAATGCGCATGGTGCAACCACTTTACGCAACAAGTCAGCTCCGGGTGCGAGCCGCACGGGCGTTTTCTGCTTTGCTACCAAGTTGCATCGTATGCGAGATGTACTGGCGAAAGTAAACGCGTGTGGTGCAACCACTCTCTTGCTCAAGCAAATAGCATACGAGACAGCGGTGCCATGGATTTATCGCGGCAGGTTAGTCAATCAATCAACGATAACACGACGGATACCTTGGGACTCAGCGGTTCCCAAGCTCAGACTTTTCAAAAGGCGCTGAGAGTAGTAACGGGACACGGAAACACCAACGATTATTCCCAAACTTCGCACACAAGTGCGGCGCTTAGCGGAGGTCTGAACATGGGCGGAGGCTCCATTTTCGGAGGAGGAATTAGTGGTAATACGAGTGCAGATGCGCGAAATGCCAAAAATTTCAACGAAAGTCATCAATCTCAAAATGATATGAGCTATAGTGAAGCGTCTGGAATAGTGAAAAGTTACGCAAACTCTGTCGCGCATTCCAACGCCAATAGCGAGGTGAAGAGTTCAGCGGACAAGTATCTGCAAAGTGTTGAGAAATCCGAAACTCTTGGAGCGAGAAAAAGTGCTCTGGAGCAGGAGCTACACAGCATGACTGAATCCTTCAGCAAGAATAGAAGCATTGGAATGTCAACGAAAATGTCTCTGCATGATGATGCCCGAGAAGAATTAGTGCAGAGCCTGGGAGTCAGTCATGAAGAAG
>BNWE01000317.1 GCA_025998595.1 Alphaproteobacteria bacterium
CTTTGCGGAATCTGATCATCGGATTAGCCTGTAAATTGAACACTTCTGTTCCGGATATGATGTTTAATGGTGCTCGGTTCCATAGGAGGGCTATAAAATTGGTCGCAGAGAATTAAAAGGCCCTGGGGATCAGCCAAGATAGTCTTAAATTTCCGCCCGCCACAAAAGCTGATCAGATCATTATTCTTATGATAATCTGAATCGTTTACTGCCATTAATTTTCACCTAAATCTTCAATAACTTGTGGCGTAATTCCTAGCACCAACAAAGGACACCCACCATTTAATGCTTCGCTTCTGGTAATAATTATGCCACATGCGATAATATCGCATTCATAAAACGCTCGAAATGCATACAAGTCTCGATCAAATGCTTGATCTTTACTATTCCATTCCATATCAATGGCGATTTTTCCTTTAACGTAGTCGATGATATGACCATCAATAAAATTTTCGATTACTCTCTCAGTAGCCGGCTCTGATTTATTTCTTGAATGGAGGTAAACAATCAAATTTCCGGTAATTTCAACTCCCGACCAATCTTTCGGATGTAACAAAGCGGACATTTTCTTGGGAACAGCAGATTCATTTCCTCCTCCAGACATGATATCCACCTTTAAAAGCGAAAAATTTTCTAGCGCGTCGATAATCTCATTAAATTCCTGCTTATAAGCTTGAGATAATATCTCTAAAGCATGATTAAAATTATATACTTCGTACTTTTTAGAAACTGCCTCAGGAATTAAACTCTTCCAGTCTTCCATCTTATTTTCCAATTGTCGATTCATTGTACTCTTTAACGGTATCCAAAACAATAACCATGTTCACATTTAATTTTTTGCATCTTGCAGCCTCTCAAACTTTGCTGTCAAAAAGTGAAAAAACCTAATTGATGAACATGGTTAATGAAGAAGTCAGAGCTGCTTCATGAAACTTTTTTGGTGATGATGTTTGATCCCGCCTCATCATGACCCAATAAAAGGGCCAAACTTTTGGGAGCTTTCTGTAATTTTTTAGCAACAAATTCAAAAGGAGTCAAGCCATTTAAAGCTCTCAATCTCTTCCCAAAATTATGCGCTCTTATAAAATCATTAACCCTGTTCACGAACAACCAAAAAAGAGTTAAAGTAGATATTATTTTGCGTAGAGGTTGACGAGATGTTAAGTTTTGAAATGGTATTGAAGCATGATCGCCTAATGAAGTCTCTAACAGGTCT
>BNWE01000318.1 GCA_025998595.1 Alphaproteobacteria bacterium
TGCTTTGCGGAATCTGATCATCGGATTAGCCTGTAAATTGAACACTTCTGTTCCGGATATGATGTTTAATGGTGCTCGGTTCCATAGGAGGGCTATAAAATTGGTCGCAGAGAATTAAAAGGCCCTGTATATATATTCATAAGCTCATTAAAACTAACGCGCCTCATTGTTGCTATTTTTAGAGCGCATTCCATATCCGATGGTCTGCATATGAGATGCGTTTTTTTACTTTTTGTCTCCAGCTTGAAGCTGGACCCGTTTACTGCTTCGCGAGCTTCTGAAACGTGTGCGAGCCCTATCTTCGACTCAGAAACTGCTTCTGCTGGAGTGAATGCCGGTGGTTGCACCACAGGCACGTTGGCAGACACAAATGCCATGGCTGGGCTGCTTAGCTGTGTTGTCTGTGTAGTAATAGAATCCTTGAAATCTTTTTTAGTCATTTTGTTCCTCCAATAGTTCGTTAATGAAATTGTTATAATCAATGGCCGCGTTACTTGCTGGCGCATAACTAAATATGTCTTGTCGATTAGCTTGTGCTTCTTTTATTGCTATTGCCTCCCTGATTGTTGTTTTGAATAATTTAGTTTGTATTTTCTCTGCGGTTTGTTCCAGTAGCTCAAGGATATTTTTGCTCAATATTGTTCTGTAGCTAAATCGTGTTAATAAAATACCTTGGATTTTCAGGTTTTTATTACAATATTGTTTTACTGTACTGACAGTATCATGTAATTGCTCTATACCTTGTAGGCTGTATACATCCGCTTGGGCAGGTACGATGACGCTATCGCAAGCAGTAAGAGCATTTACCGTAAGTATTCCCAAAGCTGGAGGGGTATCGATTATAATGTAGTCGTAATTCGGTTTTATCCTTTCTAATGCTTCTACTAATTTGTATTCCTTTCCCACCATAGTTAATAGGCTGTCTGCTACGGCCAGATATTTGTTTGCTGGTATAATATCGTACCCATTAATATGCTGGATAATATCATCCGGTGTTGTTTTTTTTGTAAGTAGCTCTAGGCAATTCGTATCTAGATTTGCGTTAAGTGTGGTTGAAAAATTACTTTGCGCGTCTAGGTCTATGCATAGGTCCTGTTAGCAAAAATTAAGAAGTGGTATAAAATCTTATTTAGGCTTAAATATGAGGATTATACCACAGATGAAACATAACATACCCGATGAAATTTTTCAAAAAATATATGGTTTTTGGGTC
>BNWE01000319.1 GCA_025998595.1 Alphaproteobacteria bacterium
AGGGAAATTGAAAATAAACTTAACAATCGACCACGGAAAGTGTTAAACTTCAAAACACCTCGAGAGGTCTTTGTGGCAAATCGGATTGTTTCGCCACTTGATGCACTTCGTTTCTGAATGGGCGGGGTATGTTATGTTTCACCTGTGGTATAATCCTCATATTTAAGCCTAAATAAGATTTTATACCACTTCTTAATTTTTGCTAACAGGACCTAGACACATCAGGCTACGGTTGAAAAAAAGTAAATCTATTGAAAAATCTGCATTTCCAACCTGGACTTTGTACTCCTCACCTATAAAAGCAAAATCCTTCCCAAATTCTAAAATGAAGTTTTTGATATTGGAGACAATAGACTTCCGAAGGTTTTTTTCGCTATGTATTTCTGGAATATCGAGAAATTCCAAAACATAGCTGTCGCGTAAAACAGAAAGTCCAGGCGCTTTGGAAATTGCTATCCCGTTATTTTTATTAGAAATCATTGTGCGCTCGAATACCATTGTGTCAATTTGTCGCTCAAGTTCTCGAGAAGAATATTTATTTTTAATTGCGCTCCTAATATAAAATTCCCTCGCTTCATTAGTTTTAGCAGATGCCATGATCAGTAAATTATTCGTCCAACTAATTTCTCGCAGCAGTGCCGCGAGTTTTGAATTGTCAGCGTAAGTTTCATAAAATTGCGCCATACGCCAAAGATTAGACGGAGAAAATCCTTTTATTCCGACGTATTTTTTTTGGATGGTTTCAGACAGTCTCTCAACGACAGCTTTGCCCCAATTGTCTGTTTTTGTTTTTTCGCTGATATAATTGCCAATAGCCCAATACATATCAATCAACTCTCGATTTACTGATTGGAACACCTTAGCGCGAGCGTTTTCTATAATGCCAATAATATCATCAAACAACATATTCCCAGCATTCGTTTCTTTTTTTATCATATTTTTTTCTTTCATAAACACCTCACTTCCTAGTTAGTTTTAGGATTTCTGCTTCAGATAATCCTGTAATTTTCATTGTATCTTCAATTGGTTCTGTTGCGACCATACTCCTTGCAACAGTGTACTGCTTTGGATATTTCTCCGTTTTTATCAAGATTCTATCTCCATATACTTGTCAAGATTGAGCTCTTTTTTGAATTCCTCTTCCGTTGGAAGACACATTTTGTATTCGGAGGCAAATATTTGGGAGTTATTTTCCGGAAGAGTATATTTTA
>BNWE01000320.1 GCA_025998595.1 Alphaproteobacteria bacterium
CCAAAATATGCGCACCTAATTAGGCGCAGCTAAAAACAAACCATATCTTAACTATGATATCAAATTTTTTCGTAAGTTAAATGACGAAAATCAAAAAAAGGGGATAAGTTTTGGCGGAGTTAGCGTTCGAACTGTCGTTAAGGTAAATGTGCGAAGAAATGAGTTGACACGCACATATCGAGGCAAAGTAAGAGACTAACAGTGAGTTTGGTCAGTCTGATGCACTAGTATCTCGTTCCGACAAAGTATAATCCGCATGCTGGAGCTGTGGGGCCAGCTATGGTGCGATCTTTCGCTAGAAATACGCTCAGAAAATTCTCTTCTGACCATTTTCCAGAACCCACAAACTTCAATGATCCCACAATGTTTCTAACCTGATGATATAAAAACGATCTGGCGGCAACTTTCACGTATATGGAATCGGATTCTCTCACAACAGAAATGCCGTTTATTGTTTTTAATGAGGATTTCGACTGACATCCAGCAGCCCGAAAAGCCGAAAAATCGTGTTTCCCCACCAAATTTTGGGCGACAGTATGCATTTTTTGCTCATCGAGAGGCAACGGAACGCACCAAACTCTGTTGGCGTCTAGACATGCCTTTGCCTTTCGATTCAGTATCTTATACAGGTAGCTTCTTTCGATGGCACTGAAACGCGCGTTAAAATCGTCGGCTACTTTTTCTACGGATAAAACACAAATTGGCACTTCCACCAGAAGAGCGTTCATGCATCGTTGTAGGCGAAAACAATCGACGTCTCCGTCGGCGTCAAAATGAGCGACCTGACATAGCGCATGTACACCGGCATCTGTGCGTCCGGATCCAAATATGGTGGTTTCTTTTTTTAGAAATGGCAACATAGACTCTTCAATGCGCTGCTGAATAGTATCAAGTCCGGCTTGGCGCTGCCATCCGCAAAAGGGAGTTCCGTCATATTCTAGGCTGATTTTATATCTACTCATAGTATGCATGTATAACACATTACACGCCTATTGAAAACATGGCATCGATTGCAAAATGCGGAGCTCTTGATTTCTTTGTTAGAACAAAGGTCTTACAAGAATAAGTGAACGCAAGTCTGACTCACGGGCGTTTCATAAAATTTTTTAAATATTTTAGATATGAGAAGAGAGGGTTAAACAATTTTGCTAGAAAGAGGTAGAATTAATACGTTTTACTATCGGAGGCTAGAAGTGACAGCAAAAGAGAA
>BNWE01000321.1 GCA_025998595.1 Alphaproteobacteria bacterium
CATAGAAAACCAAAGTGATGGGCCAAATGAATTCAAGGTATGGGACGAAAAGTAGGATTTATCCGCATTCAGCGTATCTTCAGATTCTTAGCATACCTCCTGCTTTAGCAGGTCGTAATTGATTTTTGCATTTTTCGCGATCGTAATTTTCTTCGAACGCTTCCCAATGTTCGCCACAAGAAAAATCACCAAATGAATATCCACCAACGAATTTTATCGCCCAGTATCTGAACTTTTTTCCCCATCTCGTGAATTTATCTGACGTTACATCTTCTTTTGGAAACGGAAGGCCATGAGATTGCAAAGCTGAATATAAAACTGAATTCATTGCGCATCTCCCCAGCATACATTTTTAAATCCGCACATTTTGCATTTAAAAAAAGATGAGTCATTCGAAAGACGCGGCAGTAATTCGTTACTTTCGGTTGCTTTGATAATCTGCACTGCTCTGTCTGAATACTTCTGAGCAGTCTCCGCATCGAACGGGATAAATTCATGATAGTTACCTAAGCCGGAAAGGTTGCCCCTTCCGACTCGGCTCCAGAACCGTACGTGAACCTTTCGATTCATACGGCTCCTCAGTAATTTGGTATTTGTCATATACACCTCTTTGCTAAATCATGTATCGTAAAGTTCTTCTTCTTGGAACGTTTGCCCCAGTATTGAAGATCTCCGTCGTATGGAGTTCTCGTACCTTGTATTTTCACGTGTCGTTCTATATGAGTTTCACTATGAAGCGCTAGTCGGCATTTATCCGATGTTGCGAATCTCCAATTGTTCCCCATATATTTGCGAAAATATTTCTGCTTAATCCAGCCCTTTGTGTGGATGTCTCCATCTGGCCCACTTCCAGAGTTTTTGAAACATATAATGATCCATCTTGCTGAAAACTTCACTTGATACCCCGCTTCTGAAGTAATTGCTCCATCCTTCAATTAACGAATTTAGCGCTTCTATTACCTCTTCTTGCTTGGCAGCAGTTAGGTGTCTCAGTTTTTCTGAAATCGCTTTTCTATGTCTTTTCTGACTCTCCAGACTAGGCTTTGTAAGCGTTTTATATTTTCTAGAACAAATTGTTACAGGATACTGCCTTATGGAAAAACCTAAGAAATCAAATCCAGATTTGTTTCCATCTTTCGACTTCAACGAGTGAACTATGCGAGTTTTGGATTGGCTTAATGTCAATCCAATTCCCTTGAG
>BNWE01000322.1 GCA_025998595.1 Alphaproteobacteria bacterium
CTCTTTTGCTGTCACTTCTAGCCTCCGATAGTAAAACGTATTAATTCTACCTCTTTCTAGCAAAATTGTTTAACCCTCTCTTCTCATATCTAAAATATTTAAAAAATTTTATGAAACGCCCGTGTGACGCATCGGAAATTCACGGCATTTTGATGCGCGAACTACGCGATGTTCTAACGGAATTAAGTAGGGATGACCAAAATGGTTGATCTATCGTCATACAACGCAGGGTTGCGACCTGATTCCATTTTGAAAGTTTCTGATTTGGCAGATGAAAACCGTATTTTGTCGCAAACGGCATCGTCGGAGCCTGGAAAATTTCGCACTGATCGCCCCCCGTATTTAAAAGAAATAATGGATGCATTGTCGCCATCGTCTCCAATAGAGAAAGTCGTTTTCATGAAAGGTGCACAGGTTGGTGGGACTGAAGCTGGTAATAACTGGATCGGATACATTATTGATCAGGCTCCTGGACCAATGCTCGTTGTTCAACCTACGGTTGAAATGGGGAAAACGCTGGAGCAAAGGCCATCTTGCTCCATTACTTGAAGATTCTCCGTGTTTGCGTGACAAAGTCAAAGATCCTCGTTCGCGCGATTCCGGAAACACAGTCCAAAGCAAGGAATTCGCTGGTGGCATTGTCGTAGTTACTGGAGCAAATTCGGCGGTTGGTTTACGTTCGATGCCAGTTCGGTATTTGTTTTTAGACGAAGTTGATGCGTATCCGCCAGACGCAGATTCCGAAGGCGATCCGCTAACGCTGGCCATTCAGCGAACATCGACATTTGCTCGGAAAAAAATCTTCATTTTCCACGGGTCGGTTATAAACCTTACGCTTTAGCGTGAATTGCTTTAGCGTATTAACGCGAATAATGGATTAAAAGCGCTTGAAAGCAGAGAAAGAATGGCTAAAACCTCTTAATTTAATTTAAATAGATTTTAGCCATTCTTTCTCTGCTTTCAAGCGCTTTTAATCCATTATTCGCGTTAGTAACAAAAGCCATTGTGAAAATACTAAAACCGCTGAAAGATCAAGTAGATAGCATAACTGATGACAACGGAGGCGAGTTCGCTGGACACGAAGAGGTCGCCAAGAAATTGGGAGCGAAAATTTATTTCGCAACGCCGTACCATTCCTGGGAACGAGGGCTCAACGAGCACACGAACGGACTGATTCGGCAGTACTTGCCGAAGAAATT
>BNWE01000323.1 GCA_025998595.1 Alphaproteobacteria bacterium
TTACAGCTGGACTTTCCAGCGGTAACAAGAGTCTCAAAAGGATAGTTATGTGGGGCAGAAGTTTGCCGAAGAAATCTCGAGAATCATTGGGTTTTTCGAACTCGATTCCTGCAATTGCAACGCTTTCAAATATTTTGTTCGCAGAATTTTAAAAATATTTTTTGTGAGCTAACTTTTCTATGTTGCATATTGCAATTGCGTACTGTTGCATGCGCATTTTGAACGGCTGCACCATATAAAATTTTGTCAGTTCATGTAGATGGAGGCTCTGAATTTAGAAGCGAATTTGAAAAAGCCTGTAAAGAATTGCATGTTCTGCTCATCGTTTTACCGCCAGCAAGTCCAAAACATAACGGCGGTGTCGAAAGATCAAATCGCACACTGCAAGAAGAGTTCTACGCTCACGACAATGTTAACGTAACCTCAATCGAAGATATGCAACCAGAACTTCAAAAAGCCGTCCAAAAATATATCGAACACCAGCCACATTATAGCTTGAAAGAAATGGCATCAACGCAGTATATTTCAACCTTTACATCCGAATCAACTTTGAATTTTTCCGAGGAGAACTCCATTTACTTTTCAACCGCTCGCTTGATTTTCAGCATCGAGCCGGGAACGTCAGCAAATACACCGCTTAGGAAGCTCAGATCTTCTTCTGTTAATTCATCTTTTTCAAGTCGGACGCTATGTTGAATATACGTGACGCCGTTCACTTGCAATATTTTATGACCAAAGAACAGTTGTCCAACACCAGGAACATCTGTCATATCGCAGTAGGATGCGTTTTCTATAACCTCTGTCAGTACAAACGGCATTTCAGGCATATTCTTTAACTTCATTCTGCCCGTAGTCCCTGTCTTGATTTCTCCTTCAAAGACAATGTTCTCCCAATCTTCTTCCCAGATAGGTCGATTATCTGAGTCTGCGTAGTAAGGCCAAATGGACTCCTTTGTGGCATTTACCGCGATTTTGCATTGCAACTCCATTAGCTTTCCTCATAAATAAGTGTACATGGTAAACCGAAAAGCAGATTCTGTCAATCGCAAAGTCAGCGTTTCAATCAATCGACAGGGCCTTTTAATTCTCTGCGACCAATTTTATAGCCCTCCTATGGAACCGAGCACCATTAAACATCATATCCGGAACAGAAGTGTTCAATTTACAGGCTAATCCGATGATCAGATTCCGCAAAG
>BNWE01000324.1 GCA_025998595.1 Alphaproteobacteria bacterium
CTCCTTGTCATATTGATAGGTGACTTCATACTTATAGTAGTGCCCTTTGATCCGCTTTATGACCGTATGCGACTCTTTAAAACGAGAAACCCACTCCGGAAAACCCATATCTTCATCTCCAAAATATGCGCGCCTAATTAGGTGCGGCTAAAAACAAACCATATCTTAACTATGATATCAAATTTTTTCGTAAGTTAAATGATGAAAATCAAAAAAAGGGGATAAGTTTTGGCGGAGTTAGCGATCGATGGAAAACAACAGAGAATGTACATCATTAACAGCAGAATTTTTGAGGCATAATCATGAAGAAAAATATTTTGGAATTTTTATCTTGTGGGGGCAGTATTTGTGGTCAATTTTTCCTGAAATTTGAGTGGTGCACCCGGCGGGATTCGAACCCACGACCTTCTCCTCCGGAGGGAGACACTCTATCCAGCTGAGCTACGGATGCAAAGTTTTATTTGATGGGCCCTAACTGCTCTCCGCCTAAAATATGGATATGAAAATGAGGAACCTCTTGTCCGGAATCCCTACCAATATTACTGAATATTCTATAACCGCTTTCGTCAATTTTTAGCAACTTGGCAACTTTGGCAACCATACAAAAAAATGCACCTACTTCCTCAGGCGATGCATTGGATATAAAACCATGAAAATCCACATATAATGCTTTCGTAATTACTAAGGCATGCACCTTACATACGGGATTTATATCATAGAAAGCCAGTACAGTATCATCCTCATATATCTTCTTGGACGGAATCTCAGATTGAAGAATCTTATAAAACACATTGTTTTTATCGTACATCGTATCAACTCCATTAGCATACGCAGAGCCTAAAAACCGTGGCCCAGGATCTTCGTGCGGCCAGCTCCCAGGTGGGCACCATATATATCGACCACGGCCGATACAGCGACAGTTCCCTTCATAAAAATAGGCCACTGAGATTACATTGCTCACATGTTTTCACGCACTGCGCTTTGGAGTTTAGCCGATCTCGCACACTAAATCAACATAATATCTGATTGATTAGACCCAGGGTCTTTTAATTCTCCCCAAGAAGTAATCAATTACGACCTGCTAAAGCAGGAGGTATGCTAAGTATCTGAAGATACGCCGATTGAGGATAAATCCTATTTTGTTGCCATCACTAACTTCAAACTTTTTGATACTCCGCACTTTCCTTTGGC
>BNWE01000325.1 GCA_025998595.1 Alphaproteobacteria bacterium
GCGTCCAGCGAAAAGGCAATGAATGAAAACATGAATGAATCACGATCAAAAATGAAATTTGAAGATAAGTCGCCGGTGAAGCAGCAAGTCGCAAGTAAAAACGGTGAACTAAATAAAACAATGGATGCAGGCCAAAAGAAAATTAACGTGGAAAAGGAAGTAATCAAACAAGGAGTTAACAAAAGAGCGAAAAACGGAACAGTGTGGACAGTGGGTAAACAGATTAAAGAGAATTTTTTAAATATTATGGATTCTAGTAGTGATGAAAAAGAGTGAGGAAACATTGGAAAATGAACAGAATCTGGTATAGTTTGAGTATAGTTTTTATTGTAGTAGCTAGAGTTTGAGGAATTGGATGACAAAAGAGATAACGAAAAAAGAACCTGAGGAAGTGTATAACAACATTCGCAACAGTATTGTAAATGCACAGAATAGGATTGTTCGTGCTGTAAATTCAGCCATTGTTGAGTCTTATTGGGAGATAGGTGAGCTCATTTATAAAGAATGCGGTGAGAGCGAACGCGCCGAATATGGAAAGTATGTCCTGAAATATCTGTCGGAACGTCTGACTAAGGAATTCGGCAAGGGATTTTCAGCAAGATCTTTGAGAGAAATGAGGCAATTTTATACCATGTTTCCAATTCGGCGCACACTGTGCGCCGAATCTCTTGCTTGGTCACATTATCGTTTAATAATGAGAGTAGATAATCCAAGTGCGCGAGAGTTTTACGTTGATGAATGCGCAAAAAGTGGATGGAGTGTACGCCAATTAGAAAGACAAATTTATTCGTTTTTCTATGAGAGACTTTTGGCGAGCCACGGTGATGAAAGTGTTCGCAACGAAATTAATGTGCTTGAACCCAAGAAGGAATTGAAACCAACAGATGTAATTAAAAGCACGTATATCTTAGAATTTTTAAATCTGGAAGATAGTAGCAAGTACCATGAAAAAGACATCGAGCAGGGACTAATAGACCACCTTCAGCAGTTTTTGCTCGAACTCGGCAGAGGTTTCTCGTTTGTCGCACGTCAGAAACGCATTTCTCTTGACGGCGACGATTTCTACATTGATCTCGTTATGTATAATAGCAGATTGAGGTGCCATGTATTGTTGGAGCTAAAGCTGGGAACGCTATCATATTCTGATCTTGGGCAGATTCAAATGTATACCAATTACTATACAAGAG
>BNWE01000326.1 GCA_025998595.1 Alphaproteobacteria bacterium
AAGCGCCCCGTCTTTTTGACAGAACGCTTACGCTCCGGGTCGTACTTGTGGCTGACTTCATACTTGTAATATTTGCCTTTTATACACTTTATTTCCGTACGTGGCTCTTTAAACTTCTGTGCCCATTTTGGTAAATACATCTCATCCTCACAAAAAATAGACCGCCTAATTAGGTTGCATAAATAGTGCCATATCAAAAACGTAACATCAAGATATATTTTTATTTTTTTCTATTTTTTCTTATCTAGGGGGTAATTTCATGCGGAGTTAGGGTATAAATACAAAACTTCACCATTCTTGGGAACTAGACGAACTAATGTATTTCGCGATGTAGTGCCAGTTTCAGCATGTCGTCCACGTAATGGTTGTGTGTAGTACATTATCACATCTGTCAAATCGGGACTAAGATCACGCTCCAATAAGACCTTAATTCTCTCTGTATCATATCTAAACAAAACAGGCAAATAGCCTTGAGGCGAATAATCTGTTTCATAAAAAATCAGTCGGCCATCTGCGTCAAAAGGCAATCGGTGTTGTTCAACACATGCGCTAGAATTTTCCAAGCCTTCAGAGGCATTGTCAGCGATAGAGTGAGTTTCATCGACAGAGTCTGTACCGTCATCAGAGTTTGAATCTTCGCCGGAGTCTTGGTCATCGTCATAGTTTTTACCGTCGTCAGAATCCGAATATTCGTCAGAGAGAGAGCCAACATTAGAGTCGGATTTATCGTCAGAATTGTTGACAATGATGTTGAAATTGTCTAAAGAATAAGGAACACGTACTGCATCCTCAACTCTATCCAATGTGAATTCGTTGAATTCGCGGATCGCGTACTCTGCATCGACAACCAGAGCGCCAGTCTTGACCTCGCAATCTAGGAGCACCGAATTCATGTTCGGATGGTACAAATCATCATCATCCGAAAACTGCCAGACCAGTTTACCTGCTTTTGCGGCCGCACGAGCGTCTGGATTTTTCTCAACAAACTCTTCCATGAATAGCAATAACTGCCGGCGAGCCTGTTGTAATCCAAGACTACGTTCGAAATGATGAATAACCATGTTCACGAATAGGAGCTAATTTAAAGATTATGTTAAAGAGTGAGGTAGGCTTCCAGTTTGTCTATTATTTTGAACAGGCTAGATGCAAGTTCCAAAGAGCTGATGCAATGACTATCAT
>BNWE01000327.1 GCA_025998595.1 Alphaproteobacteria bacterium
CCTTTTTTTATCGCATGCCACTGTGGCAAAAAGCAATCGATCAGCTGGTATCTTTGCTACTTTTTTATGTGTTTTTATATCATGTAAGTCCGCTGTATGAGGCCTTAATGTTTGAAATTGCTCAAATGCCAACAAAAAACTTGATAATTTTTCATGAGGCCGCCCTGCCTTTCAGTGGATATGGACTAGATTTTTTCTGATGCTTTGTGCTCTTATTTTTCGCGAAAATTTCCTGAACTTTGCTCCAAGTTTCTTCCACAATGATTGCTTCATGTTGACCTTCGTAAAGCTCACCTTTGTGCGTGACATAGCCTTTGTAATATGGATTTTCAAGAATGCGTCGTACAGTTTTTTTGTTGTACAATTTTTCGCCGTTGTTTCTGCCTTTTACGTTGGGACGCGGCTTTGATCGATGTCCACGACGATTCAGCTCATTCATGACGACTGTGCAGGATTCTGTTTCAAGAAATCTTTCGTAAATTAGACGCACAACAGCAGCTTCCTCTTCATTTATCAGCAACTTACGTTCTTTTATATCGTAGCCAAGTATCGGATACCCGCCCATCCACATGCCTTTTTTCTTGGATTCGGCGAATTTGTCACGGATGCGCTCGCCTGTAAGTTCGCGTTCATATTGAGCAAAGCTGAGCAGTATGTTCAACATAAGCCTGCCAGATGAACTTGCTGAGCTGAAGGATTCTGTCACTGTATCGAACATTACATTAACGACAATTTCATATGTTTTATCGTGATACTCTTTAATGATCTTTGCGCCAATCAGTGGTTTGTACTTTTTCTTCACTACACTACCGTTGATGTTCGTGGACAATTTTCCGGAAGCCCGCCAAAGGCGAGCTCCTGGATCTTGTAAGCAATCTTGGAAACCAGATAAGATTTGCTGTAGGACATCGGTTCATAGTCGTAAAACGTTCCCCACAATTTAGTAAGCTCATCCACTGATTTACCTTCCAATGCTATAAACCCTAACTCCGCATGAAATTACCCCCTAGATAAGAAAAAATAGAAAAAAATAAAATATATCTTGATGTTACGTTTTTGATATGGTACTATTTATGCAACCTAATTAGGTGGTCTATTTTTTGTGAGGATGAGATGTATTTACCAGAATGGGCACAGAAGTTTAAAGAGCCACGTACGGAAATA
>BNWE01000328.1 GCA_025998595.1 Alphaproteobacteria bacterium
ATTAGGGAAATTGAAAATAAACTTAACAATCGACCACGGAAAGTGTTAAACTTCAAAACACCTCGAGAGGTCTTTGTGGCAAATCGGATTGTTTCGCCACTTGATGCACTTCGTTTCTGAATGGGCGCTCAACCTGGCCATTCGTCCACGGATGCGCTGGCTTTGTTAATTTATGAATGATCCCATTTTCCTTGCAAATTGAGTCAAAATCGTGCACTTTCTTCGTTTTTAAGTACTTATACGTAAACTGCGCTCCATTATCTGTAAGAATTCTATGAATCTTATAAGGTACTGCTTTTATTAGATTTTTTAGAAAACTCATCGCTTCTTCCTTGCGCATCCTTTTGTGGACTTCTATATATGCGAACTTGCTGACTCGATCTATGGCTACAAATAAGTACAGTTTCCCCTCTTCTGAATAAACCTCTGTAATATCAACGTGAAAGTAACCTATTTCGTAATCCGCAAATTTCTGCTTTACCCTTTTCTTGGCTGCCTTCTGAGGGAGAACACTGATGTTATTGCGCTGAAAAAGCCTGTGCAATGAGGATCTCGACAGGTGCGGGATCGTCTTCTGCAACGCATACAGACAATCGTCCAGCGGCAGAAGCGAATGCTTGCGGAAAGCCACGCAAATCGCTTCCTCTTCCTTCGATAACACCGTCGAACGTACCTCCTTGTGCCTGCAGGACAGATCTTCAACTGATTCCCTGTGCTTCCACTTCATAACCGTATTCGGACTTATGTTATATTTCGCCGCCAATTTCGCTATACTCTCTGTGCTCTGCTGTATCTCTAAACGAACTGCCTCCGTCGTGCGGGCGCTCCTGTGTAAAATTTGTCCCATAGTAACTCCTTAAATCTCTCATATCCAATCTCTGCTATTATATCATGATGTGACGGGATCAAACATCTAAGTGCTCCGAATACAAAGCCAGCCACGTCAAATGTCGGATATGCTTTCATATAGAATAGTATGTACAACAATTTGTGGGATGCCTCTGGTAAAAGTCCCTTAAGACCTCCTCCTACTGCTCTCTGACGTTCTTTCGACTCTAAGCTTTCTTTCCATACTTGCTCAAATGTCGGCAATAACACTTCAAATTCCTCTCTGCTCAGACCTGTTAGAGACTTCATTAGGCGATCATGCTTCAATACCA
>BNWE01000329.1 GCA_025998595.1 Alphaproteobacteria bacterium
CCGTCTTCTCGCTTATGTTGAACAACTTGGACACATATGACTGCGTGTAGAAGCTATCTATATATTCCAATACTTTCTTTCTAAATGACTCCGGATATATCATGATTTTTCCCTTTACAAAACACTAGCATTATAAGACAAAACTACCGCAAATCATAGGGGGAAGCAGTATACTTATGATGCCAAAATTATCTGTAACGGTATCTAATTGCCGAAATACCAACAATTGCGCGCAATTAAAGCCAACGGCAACTTCAAAAAAAGTTGTTAAACGGTTGTTAAAAACGGAGAAAGTAAGTTTTTTCGAGAAAGATCAAGACTCACAAAAACTCTTGAATTTCAGATGGTGCGCTCGGCAGGAGTCGAACCCGCAACCTCCAGATCCGTAGTCTGGCGCTCTATCCAATTGAGCTACGAACGCTAAAGCAATGGTAGGTGATGACGGACTTGAACCGCCGACTTTCTCGGTGTAAACGAGATGCTCTACCGCTGAGCTAATCACCCATAAACAGAATGAAAGATACATCAAAATAAAATACTAAGCAATAGGTTTTGAACCTTATCAGCTACTTTTTGGTGCATTCTTATGTGCTACAAACCAACAGTGTGAGGCACTAACGCTTGGAATCGCTCAAATATCAGACAAGCATATCTCTAAAATTTTATGAAATGACCGTGATGATATGATCATCGATGCAACGGAGAATCCAATTGAGCGCCCAAAATACAGCCAGGAGCAGTATTATTCCGGCAAGAAGAAGCATCATACGCTAAGGCCTCGCGCAAGAATAACTTGAACTATTTTTTGTTTTGAAACATGAAATTACAGAATGCTTTGACAATAGATCGTACAAGTTAATTTTGCACGAGGCCTAAAGACGGAGATTCGAGTTACAAAGAAGGGACGGATTGTACACATTTCAGATACAGTTCCAGGAACGGTTCACGACTTCAAGCTTTTAGCGCTAACTCCGCCAAAACTTATCCCCTTTTTTGGATTTTCGTCATTTAACTTACGAAAAAATCTGATATTATGCTTAAGGCATGTTTTAATTTTAGCGGCACCTAATTAGGTGCGCATATTTTGGAGGTGGAGATATGGGTTTTCCGGAGTGGGTTTCTC
>BNWE01000330.1 GCA_025998595.1 Alphaproteobacteria bacterium
GGCCATGAACACTGGACACGATGGATCCATGTCGACCATCCACGCCAACAAAGCTAAAGAAGCGTTTATTCGTTTGGAAAACATGGTGGCGATGTCTGGATTTGGTCTTCCGAGCGAAATCGTTAGAGCTCAGATAGCTGGAGCGGTTAATTTAATCGTGCAGACGGAACGGTTACACGACGGTTCGAGAAAAATCACAGAAATTGTCGAGATTACTGGGCTTAGTGAGCGTGGAGATATAGAGTATCACCATTTGTTTAAATTTATTCCTTTGGGAGAAGATGCCGATCATCGTGTTTTCGGAAAATTTGAAGTTGGAACAGATAAGCCTGTTTTTCTTGAAAAAGCTATAATATACGGCCTGGATAAGGAGCTACTTCAGATTATGAGTAGATTAAAGAACGAACAAGATAGCAATGAGGCTGAAGATGAGTATTGATCTGATCATATCATTTGTGATCGCTTTTTTGTGTATTTTTATAACACTTGTGGTCGCTAGAAGAAGGGCTAGCAACAAGTCCTACCAAAAAAAGCTTGAAGAAAAGCTGCAGCTGCTTATCAAGCAGCAGGAGGAACTACTGGAGTCAACTTCAGACAGAGCTTCTTCGTTCATGAGGGAAAACGAAGGTTGGGATACGTCGGCTGAAAATTCCTCCGATACCATAGTTGATAAAATAAAAAAGATAATGAAAAAGGCTGGAATAATAGATATGTCCATGAACATGTTTGTTTTTATATGTGCCGCCGGTGGAGCTGTGCTTACCTCAGTATTAATATACTTCAGTTTTGCCGATGCTTATATCTGTGTAGCAACCGGATTGCCGGTGGGAGCATATTTAGCCTATAACGTTTTAGCAGCCAAAGCAGCAAAAAGAAAGGAGCTTTTTATACAGCAATTTCCAGATGCCATTGATATGATGATTCGTGGAGTGAAAGCAGGTCTCAATATTTCACGTGTGGTAAAATTGGCAAGGTATATTCCGTTGGAGCCGCCTACAGCTTCGATAAATTGACGCTATCCGGAGGATATTTCAAATATGTAAGGAAATTCTCGAAAAATGAAAAGGCAATAGCTGATGCGATAACTGTAGCAGCGGAATACAAATTCGATAAATTCCTGAG
>BNWE01000331.1 GCA_025998595.1 Alphaproteobacteria bacterium
AATACAGTATGGGCTCCCCTTGTGTACCTTTCTCTATCATTCATCCTCTGAGTCTAAAACTTCTAATACGCTAAAGCAATTCACGCTAAAGCGTAAGGTTTATAACCGACCCGTGGAAAATAAAACCAAAAAAGTAGTAACAAAAGCCATTGTGAAAATACTAAAACCGCTGAAAGATCAAGTAGGTAGCATAACTAACCATGTTCATTAATAGGTTTTTGCCACTTTTTGACAATGGAGTTTGAGATGCTGCAGGGCGCAAAAATTTAAATGTGAACATGGTTACTGATGATAACGGAGGCGAGTTCGCCGGACACGAAGAGGTCGCCAAGCAATTGGGAGCGAAAATTTACTTCGCTACGCCGTACCATTCCTGGGAACGATGGCTCAACGAGCACACCAACGGCCTGATTCGGCAGTACTTGCCGAAGAAATTCGATTTCAAAGATGTTTCGGATAAAAAAATTAGGGAAATTGGTGCGTCCTGCAAAGTGTCGAGAAGGTAGTGAACGTCACTTTCACTTAAAGCTCAGGAATGAGCATTATTTGTAAGCTGCTGTGATACAGCTGGAGGCAGCCCAGCCCAGAAAAGCCTAGCGAGCACCTGGTATCGAGTCCTTGGCTCAGAAGCGGCGACGCCATGATTAAGCGTAGGGCCGAGAGCACGAGAGCCGGAATGCGTAAGCGTGAAGTGATTGAGCCTCGAAATTGAATTAGTGGCAGAAGCCTATTCTTTCGTTTTGGAAGCAGGCAACATTCCGTACGACGATATCGCGAGATGTATGGAATTCTGTCGTGGTCTGAGAGCCTGGCGAGCGTGCATAGTATCGCAGTGGAACAGGAGAGAACTCACATTCTCCTCGCGAGAGGTACTGATGGAGAATCCCTATAAAGGAGGATCCTGACGGAAGGAAAGTGAGGAGTCCGGCGCTCTCGTAGTAGTTGAGAAACCTGATAATGCGGGCGGAGCGAAGTGGAGCGGGTAGTGTCGCGTTGTTAATGGAGTCGTTAATACAAATTATAGGTTGAATATGATTGATGAATACACTGATAACATAGGTAAATTTGTGCGAGAACATGGCGATCTGCGCATTCAGAATTTGAGTAGCAAGATC
>BNWE01000333.1 GCA_025998595.1 Alphaproteobacteria bacterium
AGAGGATTTTATTATGGCAAGACAAAGTTTAAGTCCAATGAAGGACCTGGCATTTACCGGAGCTCAACCAAATGAAATTGGCGCGGAGAGAGTCGGAAGAAAGAGAAAAGATGCGCCTATGACGCATTTGAAGTATCTACGCAAAAGAAGCGGTTATACTCTGGAGACATTATCAGAGATAACTAGCATATCTATCTCGTATTTATCAAGATTGGAATCTGGTTCCAGAAGGTTAAATACAGACCTTATTAGAAGGTTGTCGCATGCTTTTGGGTGTGAGCCATCGGAACTTTTGCAGGAAGTTTCCCATGACAGCCACATTGTTGCTCCACTTGAGTTCAGCAGAAAGCGTCGTCAAGAAATGTCTGTTAGAGATTCTAGCATGCCTCTATACAGCGTTACACAAGCTGAAGATTCATCTGATATGACGATCAGAATATGTTCCCCTTCCGAGTGGAGACATCGTCCGGCAGAGCTTCTATCCAAGAACGAAGCTTTTGCAATAAAAGCTGAATCGTATTTCAAGCCGCATTTCAGCAGTTCATCCACATTGTATTTGGAGCCGTCGAATAATCTAGCTCCAGAGTCTACTGTGGTTATTTTGAACCGTGGGAAGATTCTAATCAAAAAGATATGGAGTGTTACCCCACATCTTTGCAGTTGTGCGACATAAGTGACATGGAGCTATTGAAGAACGGTAGCGTGTCGACCAAAGATAAATTGATGGAAATAGACCGTAATTCATTAGATGCCATTTACAAGGTTGTTGGTTACGCTGATTTCGATATCAATTGATTAGTTAGTTAATATATAGGCGTTTGCCTCAGGCAGATTTTTTTTCGCGCCGTCGTTATTGCGACGGCTTTTTTGTATTTCTGAGTCTGTTATGAAGAACATACTTTTGGTATGCTACACATATTCAGTTTGAGGAATTGGATTCTCTTCATTCTCAATTTAACTTGGTATATAAGAATGAAAAATAGAACTAATGAAACACCGCTAATAAGCGACGATTTACTTAGGCTGATTGTATGTCCATTGTCGGGAATTAGACTGGAGATCTGTGGCGACGTACTGGTAAATACCAAAGACTCAATTTGTTATCCAAT
>BNWE01000334.1 GCA_025998595.1 Alphaproteobacteria bacterium
AGCCACTTGCGCTTTCCGCCAGTCCACTTACGGACATTCTTGAAACTATTACCAACGACCTTACCGGGCAAAAGGACATCAAGAAGCTTGTGGAGGAAGCGATGGCGGAAGAGGAAGGAACAATGGATAAGATAAAGAAAAAGGTATTTGGTATGATTGGAATTAAATCCGCCAAATAGGAATATGGAGACGTCGAATGGCTCAAGATGATGGACATAATAATGCGGCAGAGGAATCTCCGGTATTAACAGTATTCCGGAAAGAAGCACATGATACTCTGCTCAATAGAATCAACTTGGCGTCTGCTTTTAAATTAACTCCACAGGAGTTACGTGCCGAAATAGAGAATTTCGTTTCTGATTTTGCTCAGGAAAAAAGAGCGCAGATCACCAAAAGAGAGCAGATCGCGGTAGCTCGAAGCATTGTGGACGACATGATCGGTTTGGGACCGCTGGAACCTCTGCTGGAAGATGATGCCATATCGGATATTGTCGTGAATGGTCCATTCCAAATATATTATGAAAAAAAGGGACTGATGCACTTGGCTCCGGAGAAATTCAGAGATGAGTCGCATCTGTTGCAAATTGCCCAAAGAATCGCCCACAGAGTCGGAAGACGTGTCGACACATCTAGTCCTCTTTGCGATGCTCGTCTACCAGATGGAAGCCGCGTTAACATTGTCGCACCACCAATCGCACTCGATGGAGCATCAATTTCAATTCGAAAATTTTCCAAAAAGGCCATAAGTCTCCATGGATTGGCTGAGCACGGTAGTTGCACAAAAGAAATGGTGAGAGTTTTGGAAATTGCTTCGACTTGTGGTATGAATGTCGTAGTTTCAGGTGGAACGGGATCTGGAAAAACAACCCTACTAAACGCATTGTCTCAGCTGATAGATCCACGCGAGAGAATCGTGACCTGCGAAGACGCGGCAGAGCTGAAGCTGCAGCAGCCGCATGTCGTACGACTGGAAAGTCGTCCTCCAAACATCGAAGGAAAAGGCGAGATTACCATTCGAGATCTTGTGAAGAACGCACTTCGTATGAGGCCGGATCGAATAGTCATTGGAGAGGTGCGCGGAACGGAATGTATCGACATGTTGCA
>BNWE01000335.1 GCA_025998595.1 Alphaproteobacteria bacterium
AGAATGTATCATTTCTTCACAAACCAGAGCGAAAGATTGAGATGATTACAAGCAACATAAAATATATTATGCGAGAAAAGGAAATAACGATCCACAAAATGATGGAGTTGACCAAGCTTTCCGATCATTCCGTTCTGAAGGCTCGCACGTCGAGAATAAAAGGATGCAAGCTGGAAACTCTGGAGAAGATAGCTGGTGTTCTGGGCTGCAAAGTTAAGGATCTATTCGAGGAAGAGACGAACAGACCAGCGAAATAATCCTGCTAATGTCATTTTTCATTATGGTGATTTTTGGAGGAAGAGTTGATAAGGCATTATAAAGATCAAATATCTACACGAAGCACTTGAAACTTCAAGGAACTTCAATTGGTTGAAATTTCAGGCACCTCATCCCAATCAACTCCGTTTCCAAAAATCACCTTCATTATCGGTTTTTTCTCCGCTCACTCCCGTTACGCCTACTAACCCTACGCAATTAACGCAATCGCGACATCCTACGCATCCAAAACAATTTTGACAATTGGAGCATTTTGAACATCGTGCGCAGTTAATGCAATCATGACACCACTCGCACGTTTCGCAGTCTTCGCATCGTTTGCACGAAAAACAATAACTGCATTTTGAACAACGGTTGCAACGAAAGCACTCATAGCAAAACTTGCTGTTTCGACATTTGTAACTGTCGCCACATGCCTCACAGCTCTTGAGCTCTTCCGACCGCCAGCAATGATCGCAGCGGGCGCATTTGCAGCAGGAATCACATCGCTCACAGCTAACGTTCGTATCGATATTGTCCATTATGGCCCTCATTTCTCCCTATGGACAAAATTATACAATGCTTCTAAAATAATGTCGAGTGCTAAAAGTGTATTTTTTGCTTCGATCAATCTTGTTTCTTTTGCCAAACACTCCAATCCTGCTAGACACTCGCCAATAAAATAATAAGGCTTTAACTTGATGCGAAGTTAGTGGCCCATTCAACACTGAAGTGCATCAAGCAGCGACCTAAAAAGTGAGCGTTTTTGCGGATTTGGGCAAAAGAAGTAGTGAAAAAGCCACGCAAAGAAGTTAATCTCGAGTTAGTTTTAATAAGAGA
>BNWE01000336.1 GCA_025998595.1 Alphaproteobacteria bacterium
AGGTGGATGCAATGGCGACAATCCCGAAAACGCAAAAATGCTCGAGGATAAGATCGAAGAGGCGCGAAGAAGATTGACAAAAACAACAAAAAACACAACGAGCCATCTTAAGACTAAAAAACAATAATTTGATGATAGTTTTTAATGCTTTATTAATGTTTTGGTTGTAACATAACGCTGTGTTATTCTTTTGACTTAAACAAATGGAGAAACAAATGACGATGATAATATTGAAAACGTCCTTATTGGCTATCTTGATAAGTTGCTATGCTGATTACGCCACAGCGACATTGCAGAGAAGCAACTCGGTTGCGAATTTGTATACAAGAAACTATAAATCGGCAATTGAAAGTCCTGAAAAATACATCGAGCTTACCGAAAAATTTTTTGAAGCGAACAAAGGTATTTTAAACGAAAATTATGTTATTGGTCGGATGCAAAATGAATTATGCAGTATCACATCGCTGTTTTATAGTTGGGGAAGAGTTTTCGGAGTTAAAGAATATGCAAATATTCACAATGACTCTTCCTCATCGTCATCATCATCTTCTAATTCGTTATCAGAAGTTTTAGCTATAGACATATCATGGCCTAATTTAAAAAGAGTCATTCGGGATCTTCCTCAATACCAGGCTGTAGGAGATCCTATAGAACCTACCGTAGAAGCAATAAATAAAGGAGAGCCATTAACATTACCAAATTTGAAGTGGATTTTAGAGAAGTCACCGCTTGCTCGAATAGGATCGGAAGAATCTCTCGAAGATGGTAACAACGAATCCGGATTAACTCCTGAAAATATAGATCTTTTGATGAAATTATGTGTTGGAAGTCCTGAAAGTAGAGTTTTTACTATTCCTTCCACTACTACGTATGACGGGAAAAAAATTGACGGTACGTTGCGGAAAATGGCTGGAAATATGACTGGAGTCCAAAGAATCATGTCTGTTCTGGCTGTTAGCATAGTTAACTCTTTGGAAGACACGCCTTGCTGATAAGAATTTTTGCCAACATTGCATCAAGATCCTCGTCAAAACGATAGACCGGATCCATATTGTAAAAGAAGTGTTCATCCCCTTTACTTACCGCTTTTCCAG
>BNWE01000337.1 GCA_025998595.1 Alphaproteobacteria bacterium
TGATAGCGCTTGCTCCAACGGCATTTTTGCGAATTGTTTGTCTTCCGACATGAGCAAGCTGCATTATCAATTTTACTTCTGGCCTATGACGTTTAACTTCCGCAACGACTTTTTTCCAGGCGTCCTGCTGACGTTCGTTTACAATGCCGGCTTGAAAAGGATGCATCGCTCTTCCATTTTCCGAAACATAAACAAAACCGGTGATTATTGTATGAGCGGAAATACTTTTGTATAGCGAAGACAGCCTGGAGACATCGACAACGCCATCCGAATCTGCGAGATTTTCTATGGTTGCTCCACGTATTATTTTATCCGAATAATCCATTGACCATCTCACTGATTGTCTCCATATATTTTGAAAGATTGGCGTAGGAACGTGGATCCGGAGGTGGATTTTTCAACGCAACTCCGTCTAGAAAAACCCCGGTTTCGTTTGGAGTTACTGTTCCTATCATAATCGCATCCGGTACTAATTCGGAGCTGGTAAAAAGAAGCTCATATTCTCCAGCGCCGCCAAAAAGCATTCTGAAATCTTTTGCTGGAGGATTCTTTACATCTATTTTGAACTGCGGATTTAACGTATGCAATTGCCACAACGCATCCACAAAACCTCCGCTCGTATCTATGCCGGCAAGCATCGTTTTTGGCATGGAACGCATTTCGAATTTCGGTGTTGGATGCGACATCACGATGGCCTCGTTTGCATCTCCCAAGTTTCCTGTCACATAAAGATTTTGAAAAGTATACGGAAAAATTCTCGAGACATTTTTCACCTGAGGACCAAGAGCGATTCCGGTGTAACTAAACTTTTCCGCCTGTCCCATATCTCCGCCAATGAGGACGCAATCGATGGATTTTAATGTGTCGCAAATTCCAGCCGCCAAACTCTTAGTCCATTCGAAATCGGCATTATTTGCAAGCACCATCGAATGCAGAAAAAACGCCGGCTTGCATCCGGACGCAGTCAAATGGCCCATTCAACACTGAAGTGCATCAAGTAGCGACCTAAAAAAAGAGCGTTTTTGTGGATTTGGGCAAAAAAAGTAGTGAAAAAGCCACGTGAAGAAGTTAATCTCGAGTTAGTTTAA
>BNWE01000338.1 GCA_025998595.1 Alphaproteobacteria bacterium
CTTTATTTAAACTAACTCGAGATTAACTTCTTCACGTGGCTTTTTCACTACTTTTTTTGCCCAAATCCACAAAAACGCTCTTTTTTTAGGTCGCTACTTGATGCACTTCAGTGTTGAATGGGCCCCATAATTGAAAGAAACGGCTCACATTTTGAAGTGGTCGGATTTCTTACATCCCAAACTCATTCTATTGGGCAAGTCATAAAACAAATACGTGCGGCGACTAATCATTTTTTCAAAAGGGAACTTCCAGCGAGTTTTTTACACATAAAAGAATCTGTATGACAGTGAAGACTAACCAACAACCGGCGGAGTCTTAACTCCGCCTTATCTCTGCATCAGCGATCCGTACAGATAACTTTTTTCTAGATTTTTTCCAGATTTTATGGCTAACTCTGCTTTCAGAAGAAATTCCATTAGGCCATCTTTGGAAAGATCGATGTTTTCCTGTTTGCGACCGTGAATTCTTTCTTTTATGACTGTATTGAGCAGATATCTGACCATTGGAATGAAATCAAACTGCTGGAGAAAAGTACTTTTATAGGTCGTGTATTCTTTCAAAAGCTTATCGTCATTTGCTTCGACCAATATACTGACTTTCTTGAAGAGAGATCGAAGATCTTCGTCGGTGTCGTTTATTATTTTTATGATTTCGGTCGCGATGGATTGCGGAACCGTTGGTATGAGCATTTTGCACAGAGAATGCAGCGTCATATCATTTTTAAACGATGCTACCGCAAAAAAACGGCTTTTCTGAAAATAATCTGTTATTTTTTTGGATTTCCCGTAATCCCCGCTTTCCAATATAAATACGTTTCTCTCGGCGCCAAGAAATGGCGATAATTTGTCCAGATGACTGTCTTCGACGTTTTTAATATAAAAGAATGTGGTTTTGCTTCCGAATAAATCACATTGCCCATTGATATTTTTTATGCTGTCGGCAACGGCTCCCTGAAAAATATCGATATTTTCGCTGGAGCATTTGTGTTTGTTCATGAATTTTTCCAGAACAAAATCGCAAAATACGCCAAACGATTTCTTGTAATTTCCGAACAAGTAAAAAACTCTTCCATCAGCCATGTGAG
>BNWE01000339.1 GCA_025998595.1 Alphaproteobacteria bacterium
TCAGCAAGATAAAATGGTTCAGAAGAGTGTTTTCTAGGTTTTGTAAAACTTCGTCTTCATATATGTCCTTTTTATATATCGCAGGAGCTCTTATATGGTTACGATAATTTCGCTAACAGGACCTAATACTTTGAATCCTCTAGATAGGAATCCGGCTCCAAGTGCTAGGGTTGTTGTTGTTTTTCCGACACCACCCTTTTGGTTAATTACAGATAAAACTTTCATGTTATCCATTACTCCTATTCAGCTCTATGTGTGTGCGAGTCATTTATATTACCCAATATTATATATAGCCTATATTCACTACATATGCAAGAATTACATATCATCTGTTATAATCATAATTCACATATAAATATTCATGTGTACATCAGATATATAGTCATTATTAGATGTCTGATTTACATTAAATATAAAACTCATATTAGAAATATGATTAATGCTGGAAATATAGTCCACATTAAAAACATAGCTCTATATTCTCATATAAATATTTATACATATATTAGATATATGACTATTATTAGGCATCCAATCTATATTGGATACAAAGCTTATATTAGATTTATTGTTAATATAGATATATGGTTTATGTTTTCAATATGGGCTATATTAGAAATATTGCTTATATCGGATATATAATTAATAGTAGCATATAGCCTATATTAGAAGTATGGCCTATACTAGACATATGATCGACATACCAAGTTTCGTTTTAAACAAACAAAAAAATACGTATATCCGCTGAAAGTGAGCCATCATATGGATAGTACTAATTAAAGGTGTGGCTCATATTAGACATGTGATTGGTGCTCCATGGCGCCTACTAGGTATATTGCTCATATTATTGAATATAACACATACTAAACATATGATCTATATTAGGAATATAACCTATACCAAATATATGATTTATGTTGGATGTATAGTTAGCATTGTGTGATCTACATTAGGAGTACAGGGTCTTTTAATTCTCCCCAAGAAGTAATAAAGTATTAATAAGTTTTATAGAGGCAAGAGAATGGCAACGTTAACAGAAATATTTTCAAGTATAGAGGATCCGCGGAATCCATCAGGTCGTAGG
>BNWE01000340.1 GCA_025998595.1 Alphaproteobacteria bacterium
GGGAGAATTAGAGATGAAAGCAAATAAATTAATGATAGTTTGCATTGCTGCTATGATGGTCTCATTTTTGGGAAGTGCAGAAAATGCATACGGAGCAAAGTTGAAGTCCACTCGCGCTACCAGCAAAGTAAGATTGGTCCGTAACATGGACTTTGCAGGAGGGAAGTACGCAGGCGAGGTCGACGCCAATAACCTTCCTCATGGAAAAGGAAAAATCATAAAGAATGATGGAACTATCTATGAGGGAGATTTTCTACATGGTGAGCCACATGGAAAAGGAAAACGGACCTTTGCTGACGGAGACGTCTACGAGGGAAATTTTCTACATGGTGAACCAGATGGAAAAGGAAAGCAGACCTTCGCTGACGGAGACATCTATGAGGGAGACTTTGCGAGAGGAAAACCGCATGGAAATGGAAAGTGGACGTACAAGAGCGGAGACGTCTATGAGGGAAAATTTGCAAATGGTACGTTGGTTGAACCGGGTTTGGGATGTCTGTGAACTTACCGCTAGACGCAACTTCTTATCTTAAAAATGTGTATATGTTCGAGGTATTTTAGGCCAATGTAACGTTGGCCACCACAGGCAAAAGACGAAAAAAACATTAGCAGAAGATTAGCGATAAAAATATCTGGACATAACCAAACATATGTAATAGAATTCTGACCGTACGCAATTTGAATGTGTTTGGGGCACTTAGCTCAGTTGGTAGAGCAATTGACTCTTAATCAATAGGTCGTAGGTTCGAACCCTACAGTGCCCACCATCTCAAATTTGAAGAAAAATTGACCGCGGATGTTGTCATCAAAATCTTTGGTTTCTCTGTTTTTAACAACCATTTAGCAACTTTTTTTGAAGTTGCCGTTGGATTTAATTGCACGCAATTGTAAACATTTCGGTAATTAGATATCGTTGCAGATAATTTTAGCATTATAAGTACACCAAGAAATGGCCTCTTTTATTTTCCACGGGTCGGTTATAAACCTTACGCTTTAGCGTGAATTGCTTTAGCGTATTAGAAGTTTTAGACTCAGAGGATGAATGATAGAGAAAGGTACACAAGGGGAGCCCATACTGTATTAG
>BNWE01000341.1 GCA_025998595.1 Alphaproteobacteria bacterium
AGACCTGTTAGAGACTTCATTAGGCGATCATGCTTCAATACCATTTCAAAACTTAACATCTCGTCAACCTCTACGCAAAATAATATCTACTTTAACTCTTTTTCGGTTGTTCGTGAACAGGGTTAATTTTTATGTGATGTCGGATCTGAATTATCCATTGATCGTTCAAAACTAAAAACTATGATGATAAATTGAGAAATATATTTATCAAAGCCGTGCGTTTGTAACGCCAACGTGACGATCCGAGTCGGAATGGCGTTTTTTCAGCGATGGATCAAATTTGTATATTTTTCAACTTCTCTTTCGCGTAGGAAAACATGATTCGCGGCATATTTTTGTGATGTTCCCGAAGAAAATTTATCAGGACTTCTTCGTTCCGTTTTCCTACTTCCCGCAACATCCATCCGCAGGCTTTGTGAATTAGATGATGCTCATGATTTAAAAAATGCTCGGTCAGTTTTAGTGTTAGATCAAACGAATCTTTTTTGATGAACGAATTGGTGGAAACAACGGCAATTCTGTTGTCCCAAAGCAACGACGATCGAGCCAATTTCCAAAATATTTCATCTGATTCATCAAAATATGCGCCCACTATTTTACAGCAGGACAAATCAACTAAATCCCAGTTGTTTATATACTTTGTATTTGCCATAACGGTCCTCCATATGCATGTTTACATTCATTCACATCCTAAACTTTAGCGATATAGTTTTGATCCATACGGAAAGCGGTAGTATTCTGAAAGGAGTATCATCTCGTTACTTTTTTGATCCAACTTAAATACTCATTTGATCCGTTTGTAATTGGAATTTGCACTATTTCCGGCACCTGGTAATCATGATTTTCCTTTATAAATTCAGAAAGCTCCGCAAACAAATCAGATCGCGTTTTTATCATCAGAAGATGTTCATCGCTTATTTCAATCTTGTCATTCCAAGAATAAACGCTCTTTATTTTTTGGATTTGAACGCAGGCAGCTAGTTTTTCGACGACTATCTTGCGTGCGAGAGCCTCAGCTTGCTGCTCAGTTTCGACGGTCGTCGTGACAATTGTGTAATCATCTAGCGCCATGTTTATAAAAT
>BNWE01000342.1 GCA_025998595.1 Alphaproteobacteria bacterium
TCAATAGCCTTGATGCTCAGCGTATTGCTGCCGAAAACTACATTCGGAGTCAGCAAGGAAAAGGCTGGATTATTCTACCTCAACACTACGATGACGGAGGATTTTCCGGCGGAAACATAAACAGACCTGCGCTAAATGAGCTGCTTAAAGACATAGAATATAGACGAGTGGATTGCGTTGTCACATACAAGTTGGATCGACTTTCCAGATCTTTGCTTGATTTCGCAAGCATTATGAATAACCATGTTCACATTTAAATTTTTGCGTCTTGTAGCATCTCAAACTCCACTGTCAAAAAGTGGAGTTTGAGATGCTACAAGACGCAAAAATTTAAATGTGAACATGGTTATTTTTGATAGCAACAATGTAATGTTCGATACGGTGACAGAATCCTTTAGTTCCGCAAGTTCGTCAGGTCGATTGATGTTGAATATGCTGCTTAGCTTTGCTCAATATGAACGCGAACTCACGGGCGAGCGCATCCGCGATAAATTCGCTGAATCCAAGAAAAAAGGCATGTGGATGGGCGGATATCCGATACTGGGCTACGATATCAAAGAGCGGAAATTGCTGATAAATGAAGAGGAAGCTGCTGTTGTGCGTCTAATTTACGAAAGATTTCTTGAAACAGAATCCTGTACGATTGTCATGAATGAGCTGAATCGTCGTGGACATCGATCAAAGCCGCGTCCCAACGTAAAAGGTAGAAACAACGGCGAAAAGTTGTACAACAAAAAAACTGTGCGACGCATTCTTGAAAATCCATATTACAAAGGCTATGTCACACACAAAGGCGAGCTCTATGAAGGTCAACATGAAGCAATCATTGTGGAAGAAATTTGGAGCAAAGTTCAAGAAATTTTCGCGAAAAACAAGAGCACAAAGTATCAGAAAAAATCCAGTCCGTATCCACTAAAGGGACTGTTGAAATGTGGAGCATGCGGAGCCACAATGACTCCAACTAGTTGCAACAACCATGGATTGAAATATCGATACTACACTTGCAATACACATTTCCGAAGCAATAGTTGCGCTTTTCCTCTTAGAAATGTTCCAGCAGAAGGCCTTGAGGC
>BNWE01000343.1 GCA_025998595.1 Alphaproteobacteria bacterium
TTGCTTTGGGCTACGCCTGGACTTTTGTGAAAGGCGGAATTTTAAGCGCAAGTGCTGTGATTAAGGGAATTCAAGTTGCTTTTGCGATACTCCAAACGAAACTTTTGGCTGCTGGAACTGTTTTACCGACCGTAACCACTGCGTTTCGAGCTCTAACTGCGGTTGTGGCAGCGAATCCAATTGGAGCCGCAATAACAGCGCTTGCAGTAGGCGCGACGCTCATCATCGCGAATTGGGAAAAAGTGAAGGAATTTTTCACAACAATCTGGGATAGCATCAAACCGATCTGGGAAAAATTCTCAAATTTTGCGATAGGAATTTTCAATAAAATCACGTCGCCATTTGCGGCCATAAAATCCAGCATTGGAAGTTTGTTCAGCTCATCTGACGAAAAAAAATCTCCTGATGTTAAAGAATCAACTCCAAAGGCAAACGATAGTACTATGCCTGAGTCAAAAAAATCATGGATCGGCAGTCTGTTCAGTTCGTCTGATGAAAAACAAAAAAACGAATCACTGAAATTACCTCAAATTTCAAAGACGAATGTGAGCAAGAACCAAAATAATAGTTTTAATATTACTGTAAATGCAACTCCTGATCAAAATCCAACGTCAATTGCAAATTCGGTTTCGGAAAAAATGAAGGAATTTTCCGGAGCGTTTTTGTATGACCCAATCGGCGAGGTACCATAACCATGATTTTAGGTGATTTCAAATTTTCCATTCGAACCGCTGCAAACCAGGGATTCAAGCGATCAACAGACTACAATAATGCGAAAATTGATCGCATCGGAGAACTGCCATATTTTCAACGACTCGGTATCAGTGGTGACAAAATCGACATCGACGGCGTGTTTTATCCTGATTTCACAGGAAATTACAAAACCATAGACAATCTGCGAACGTCTGCGCTGGCGAATCATCCTCATGCTCTGATTACGGACGCAGGCGATGTTCTAGGTACGTTTGTCATCTCAAATATCAGCGAAACTCAAAGCCATTTCAAGCCGGACGGCACACCGCGCAAGATCGAATTTTCTTTGAGTTTAGAGCGAACATCAGAAGAAAGCA
>BNWE01000344.1 GCA_025998595.1 Alphaproteobacteria bacterium
TGAAACAAGCTTATATCGTTTTCCAAAATCAAAATCTGCCGGCGCAGCCTTCCAGCCTTCACCAGCAGGCTTGGACGCCAGCATTGTAGCCTCAATTTGCCTTCCGTTTTCAAATCTTATGTATACTTTCATATTTTCCTCCATAAATTAAATGCTTGTAGTAGGCTTAAAAAGCTCAAAAGGACTTGCAAAACCAGGGCATTGCCAGGCCTTCAACGTTTTATCAAAATCAATCTCCAGCCCCTCTTTCAAAAAATCAGATCTAACTTTGTTCAACCTCCAATACAGAAATTGCGCGTGATATTTGTAAGATACAGAACTAGAATCGGTTGGAGCGGCGATATAATAAGATGCAGTGCAAAACATTACCACAACCGTAGAGTTTGCTGGTACCGTTATGCTTGATGTGGTATAAACGCCTGGTGTTGAGCTCGTGTGCGAATACGCAGTTGTCCAAGTTATTGTTTCCGTTGCTGTATTTGGAACACCAACAAACAAGCGAAGGTTGTTTGTGCTGTCATATCCTGTGCCGCCAAAAGTAAGCGCTGAGATTATGTCTAATCCAGTTGTGTTTTTTACGAATAAGCAACCCACGGCTGCATATGGATACTGATATTGAGATGTCGTATATGTGTATTTGGCGTAGTGCTTTCTTTTGATGAAATTCCCCTGTGATCCCTGAAAAAAGCACAAACTCGGCTCCTTATAAAATCCGGCATATTCCGTTGTGTATTCGTGGGTTCCGACCAAAAGTTTCAGCATTTCATTAGCGGCGCTAGCTGTACCAAGCGTTCCCAATTCCGTTGTAAAACTGCCGACTCCCCAGTTAGCGTCGTTGTATCTCGACAAAATTCCGAAAACGAACGGCAATGCACCATCCTGCACGAACTTTACTCTATTTCCTTCCTTCGTTATTTCCTTCAAAATTGAGGATCCGATCGGGACATCGTTCACGGCTGCAAATTGTTCAGTAAGCGCTGTAAGCTCTGGCTTTCTAGACTCAACCAAATTAATTATCGATATTAGATTTTCATTTGTAACGGACGCGATTGCCTCACATGCCTC
>BNWE01000345.1 GCA_025998595.1 Alphaproteobacteria bacterium
AATGAGACTGCCTAGATTCTGTCTTTTCCGGTACCATTTCTTGCAACCTTTCTGCTAATTCCAAATCAAATCTTGCAATTATTATAACATAAAAATCAATCCAACGCACTCAAATTTTAATAAAAAACCCTTCTTCAGGGACGACTAATTATGGAGAATTAAACGGACCTGATGTAGGCCCTGATTAAAAGCTCTAAAGGGATTGACTCTTTTTGAATTCGTTGCTAGAAAGTTATAAAAGGATCTCAAAAGTTGAGCCATTTCATTGGAGCATAATAAGATAGGATAAAACACTTAACATCGGGAGAAGAGGTATAAAATGGGAATGGGGGTATGCTGTACTGCACTGCTGCAATGTCCAATGGGAATTGCGCCAACTCCATTAGTTGTTCTTCCGACATGTATGGTAATGAATACAGCCGGCCCAATGGGAAGCATGCCAGATTGTATTCCATTTATGAACATAATTCCATTTGGCCTTTGCAAGAGTATCGCGAATCCGGCGACAGCGGCGTTAACTGCAGCTGCGCTAGGCGTTCTTACACCAGGTCCATGTATTCCGACTCCAGCTGGCGTGTGGATGCCCATGAAACCAACAGTAATGACTAAATTGGGACCGGCAGTAAATAGCGACAGTATGTTGATATGTGCGTTTGGTGGAGTGATAAAAATAGCGTTTCCTGGACAGGTTACAGTATTGATTTAGAGATAATTTGGTGATAGATTACGCTAAGTAGTGCCCGTGTGGCGGAATGGTAGACGCTACAGACTTAAAATCTGTTGTTCGAAAGGTCGTGTGGGTTCGAGTCCCTCCGCGGGCACCACTGAAATTTCAGCGAAAATCGAACATGGGCGGTGTCCACATAAATTAATCGCGTATCAATCTCGAGTGGCTAGAAAGCCATTCGACGATGCTATCTAGTCGCCCCTGAAGAAGTCATTTTTTGTTAATATTTGAGTGTGTTTGCGGATAAAATGCCGCATGTTTTTTGCAACATTTTGTTGATTCAAAACTGCGTAAAATTGCGAGCAAATGTTGTTAAGGAAAAACAATGATTCC
>BNWE01000346.1 GCA_025998595.1 Alphaproteobacteria bacterium
AAAAAACGTAGCAATCAATCGTTTTTTGCTACTTTTTTGTGCATTTTTATGACGTGCAAGCTCGTCGAACAAGCCTCCCAAACATTAACTAAACATATCTCTAAAATTTTATGAAACGCCCGTGTTCCGGAGTTGGCCTGGCCGGAATCGTGAGCAAGCGAATGCCTTGCCCAGCGTGCATTTTCTTGTTGGATTCTGCCATGTGTGTGGCCAAATCTTTTTCGCCTGAAGAAAGCAGACCAAGTCGCCAAATCTGTGTTTTGCGTGCTGCGCCATTTATATTTGCTCTGGTTTTTCCCATACCGTTGGCCAGCATATAAATTGCATCTCCGATTTTCTTCGAATCCATCAAGCCGATTTCGTCTAGAATTAGCAACATGTCGTTGTGGGTTACTGCAACTCCTTCGATATCCATCCAAAAGTCCATCCACAAAAAATCATCAAAATTCTTGTCATTCTGGCTCTGATTGTGCTATAATCATCATATAAGTGTAGACCTATTGCAAATTGGACTTCTTGCTCCTGAAGTTCAGCCTCTCTGGATAGGCTTCGCAATAGGTCTTGTGTTACCTTAATTAGTAGATCGGTGATTGGTGTGGATACTGAAAAAAAAATTGAATATGCCTCTCCTTTATACAACTGCTCATTTAAGCAGCTGTTGTCGTTGGATGGCAAGGGCGGCGATTCTGTCGCTGTGTCCATAATAAATTCTCTAGTGCCTGATTTTCAAGAGAATCCAATCGTCTCTCTGAAATCTGCCTTTCTTGACATGCCTGCTATAGAAAAATGCGATATCGGGGCATTTTCCATGGATTATCACGCCATCAATGAGCGGAATGAGCGTTTGCTTCTGGAGTGTCAAGTGTTTCGGCACATAAAATTTGATGAACGTGCGCTATTTTACGCCAGTCGCGTGTATTCCAATCAACTTGCCTCGATGGAAAACGTAAAAGATTCAGATTCCGAGTGCTGGTATGAAAAACTTAATCGAGTATATGCGATACAGATACTTGACTATGATTCTAATAGGATAAGGGGAATCCATAGACCTAATTG
>BNWE01000347.1 GCA_025998595.1 Alphaproteobacteria bacterium
ATAAATCCTACACCTGCAGAAATACTAAATGGCATATCCCTTAACCATAGTGCAAATACACCACCAATAGCAGAAAGTGGAATGGCAGAAAAAATAAGTAAGGCATATTTTAAATTCTGAAAAGCAAAGTAGAGCATTAATAAAATTAAAATCAACGCAATGGGTACAGCAATACTTAACCGTTTAGTGGCTCTTTGCAGATTTTCATATTGTCCACCATAAGTAATATAAAAGCCCGGTGGAAATTTTAATTGTTTTTCCACTTTTGCATGTAATTCATTTACAATACTCTCTACATCTCTGCCCCGTACATTAAAACCAACAGTAATTCTACGGTGGGCATCTTCACGTTGTATTTGATAAGGACCATCTTTTACTTCAATACTTGCCAAATTATTCAACGGAATCTGCAACCCATTTGCAACACCGATTTGCAGGTTACCAATATTGCTGATACTTTCTCTCTGATTCTCATCTAACCGAATCACTAAATCGTAACGTTTATCGCCTTCAAATACCAATCCTGCTGTGGCACCGGCATAAGCTGCCTGTACCGCCATATTTATGTCAGCAATATTGGCACCATATTTTGCAATGGCTTCCCTGTTGTAATGAATCACAATTTGCGGAACTCCGGTAACTGTTTCCACATATAAATCACGAGCACCTTTAACCGATTGAATGATATTGCCCAATGCACCTGCAAAATGAGCCAGTGAGTCTAAATCATCTCCAAAAATTTTACATACTACATCTTGCCTGGCGCCGGTCATCAATTCATTAAAACGCATTTGCACCGGGAATTGAAAACCGGTAGCCACACCCGGAACCTCCTCTAAGGCTTTGCTCATTTTTTCAGCCAGCTCATCAAATGTTTTAGCGCTGGTCCATGTTTTTTTATCTTTCAGAATTACCATCATGTCAGCAGCCTCTACCGGCATAGGATCGGTTGGAATTTCGCCGGAACCAATTTTGGTAACTACTTTTTCTACCTCGGGAAATTGATGCAACAATACGCTTGCAGTTTTTTCGGTAGTAGCAATGGTGTTGGTT
>BNWE01000348.1 GCA_025998595.1 Alphaproteobacteria bacterium
GATCGTTTTTTCTGCCACTTTTTTGTGCATTTTTATGTCATGCGAGCCCACAGCATGAGACACCAAAGCTTAAAATTGCTCAAATCTCAACTAGATGTATATCTAAAATTTTATGAAACGACCGTGTTAAGACCTCCTCCTACCGCTCTCTGACGTTCTTTCGACTCTAAGCCCTAACCCCGCTTCATTTTATACTGCCTATCGTGTTTTTGGCTCATTTTTGAGTATTTTCTGCAAAAATATAGACCGCCTAATTAACGGCATATTGCTCAACAATAAAATCTGAAAATTCAGGCAAAAGCGGTGTAGGCATACTAAACTAGAGCGGAGTTAGGGGCTAAGCTTTCTTTCCATACTTGCTCAAATGTTGGCAATAACACTTCAAATTTCTCTCTGCTCAGACCTGTTAGAGACTTCATTAGGCGATCATGCTTCAATACCATTTCAAAACTTAACATCTCGTCAACCTCTACGCAAAATAATATCTACTTTAACTCTTTTTCGGTTGTTCGTGAACAGGGTTATCGACTATCGCCGCCAAATACAAAAATCCGCACGGCATCTTTATGTAGGAAATATCCGTCGACCAAACTTGGTTAACCCGTTGAATTACCGCGTCTTTTAGCAGAAACGGATACTTCTGCTCATTGGACGCCTTCGACGTATTCATGCGTCTCTTCGGTGTTAGTGCAAAAATACCATTTTCGCTCATAAGTCTTTGAATTTTCTTATGATTAACATTGTAGCCTCTGCGACGTAGTTCATGAGCCACCTTCCTATAGCCATAAAATGGCGATTCAATCCATATCTCATTGATTTTACTCAAGATTTCCTTGTTTGTCGCTGACTCTAGTGGCACATAAAACAACTTCGATCGACACACCGAGAGCAGTTCGCGTTGACGTCTTATACTTATGTTTTCGGCCCATTCAACACTGAAGTGCATCAAGTAGCGACCTAAAAAAAGAGCGTTTTTGTGGATTTGGGCAAAAAAAGTAGTGAAAAAGCCACGTGAAGAAGTTAATCTCGAGTTAGTTTAAATAAAGA
>BNWE01000349.1 GCA_025998595.1 Alphaproteobacteria bacterium
GTCTGTATGCGTTGCAGAAGACGATTCCGCACCTGTCGAGATCCTCATTGCACAGGCTTTTTCAGCGCAATAACATCAGTGTTCTCCCTCAGGATGCAACCAAGAAAAGGGTAAAGCAGAAATTTGCGGATTATGAAATTGGTTACTTTCACGTTGATATTACAGTGTAAAGGTTCAATACATATGAGACGGAATATGTCTCCTATAGGTTGAATTAATATACTGCATCGGAGTTAATCCTTTCAAGCGATTATGTGGTCGAGAGTAGAGAACGCCATTACTGAAGTTCCCCCTCAACAGAACCGTACGAGCCCTACTAAGGCATACGGCTCCCAGTAGTATCTTTGCGAATTTGTTCACACATTAGCGTATATCCTTGGTTTAGCCAAAGGAAACATCTCTAGGACTTGGTTGCTAAACTCATTCCATGAGTAGCTTTTTCTTTGGCTTCTTCTGTTTAGGACTTTGAATACGAGTTCCTCTATCCGACATCGAAAGATAGATAGTTGTTTGACGTTCGTTGCCACTCCGTAATAGTTGAAATGCCCCAAGAGTGATTTATTCACTCTTTTCATTATTTCATCCACAGGAATAGTGCGATTATCCAGCAAACATCTTTTTAACTTCTTCAGCTTTTCAGGTATTCTACTGCGATCGGTTTTCATCAGCACACAAAATTTATCACTGTATTTTGCTCTCCCGCAACAGAACGTGAATCCCAGAAAATTGAACGTTTCAGGTTTGCCCAATCCTCGCTTTGCTCTTTCTCTGCTTGCATATCTCCCAAATTCGAGCATTCTGGTTTTATCCTCTGCCACTTCAAGACCGAATTTCTTCAATCTCTCTTTCAGCTGATTCAGAAACCATTTTGCCTCCTCTTCGTATTGAAACGTGCAAACAAAATCATCACAATAGCGAACAATAACCCTGTTCACGAACAACCAAAAAAGAGTTAAAGTAGATATTATTTTGCGTAGAGGTTGACGAGATGTTAAGTTTTGAAATGGTATTGAAGCATGATCGCCTAATGAAGTCTCTAACAG
>BNWE01000350.1 GCA_025998595.1 Alphaproteobacteria bacterium
ATCGCAAGACTTAAAACGCATTGTGGTGTAAAAAACGTAGCAATCAATCGTTTTTTGCTACTTTTTTGTGCATTTTTATGACGTGCAAGCTCGTCGAACAAGCCTCCCAAACATTAACTAAACATATTTCTAAAATTTTATGAAACGCCCGTGCTATTCAGCAGGATGCTCAAGATGCGTCCGACAGTGCTTTCGCTCATGGTTTGACCATGCTCACGCCTCAAAATCATGGCGATTTTCCGCTTGCCGTAGGTCGGATTCTCTCGGCGAATCTTCAGCACTAATTCTCTCTGATGTTCTCCACAGCAGCGAACATGTGTATTTGGCCGTTTAGAAGATGGCGTCCACGTTCCATGCAACATGCTAGCCAGAGCACTCCTGCGGCGATAATACGTCGCTCGCGACATACCAAGCTCTTTTGGCGCCGCCTTCTCGCCAACGCTCTCTTTCCGGGCTTCCCAGTCTTCTATTAACGCGAATAATGGATTAGCTAACCATTTGAAAGATAGGAGTAATAGCAGGTTTTTCACACAAGAGTTGGTAAGCCACGAGAGTAGACATAACATGAATGCCCATGTTTTTTTGAGACCTGTGTCTGGTGTGTTCGAGCATCATAGTTCGTTTTAAATACCCAAAAACAGTCTCTATGATTGACCTTTTTCTCAGTAATATTTTTTCTTTCATGTCCATGAACATGTTTTTCATTCTTTTTTAATTCCAGTAACTAACTTGACGCCTTTATTGCACGATTTTTTTTCTGTTCTCGCCAACCTTTTTTAACGTTTCGGCAATCTTCTTGTCCGTCAAGCGGAACTCTTTGCACCAAGATTCGGAGCAAAAATCCTGTTCATGATAGTGCGCAAGACGTTTGATCGGAGCTTGACGCGACCATCTCATCATGGCAAAAACAAGCAGTTGCTCTACCGTTTCTTGATCAAAAACCGTCGGTAGAGAGCAAATTTCATCAGCCAACAACTCCTCAAATAACGCGAAAATTCCGAACATTTTGCTATCGACATTGCGTGGTTTTTGGATAATTTCA
>BNWE01000351.1 GCA_025998595.1 Alphaproteobacteria bacterium
AAATTCGTTCGATTCAGAAAAAAATGAACGAAGATAAGAAGTTCGAACAAGCCAAAGCTGCCGTCGCTGCACAACAAATTTGGAATGAAGCTGTAGAATGCGAAACACACCAGTATTTAGAAAAAAAGCGAGTAAATGCGTATGGATTAAAAACGCAAAACGAAACACTTTTGATTCCGACTTCGCCAGCATTTTGCTGAAGTCATGTGATAGAGAAAACTTTGGAATCAATTTTGTTGGAAACAGTTCAGAAGGAAAAACCACGACGTTGTATGTAGCCGCGTCGGTTTTCGGCAGCCACAAATATATCAAACCATGGAAAGCGACTGACAACGGACTCGAAGGCGTGGCCGTCACTCACAACGATATGTTGCTAATTCTTGACGAAATTGGATTGATGGATTCGAAGAAAATCGGAGACGCAATTTATATGCTGGCCAACGGCATGGGGAAAACCAGAGCAAATATACACGGGGCAGCACGCAAAACACAAATTTGGAGACTCGGTTTGCTTTCTTCAGGCGAAAAAGATTTGGCCACACACATGGCTGAGTCCAATAAAAAAATGCACGCTGGACAAGGTATTCGCTTGCTTACAATTCAGGCCAGACCAACTCCTGAAAGTAAAGGACTTCTGGAAAGGCTCAATGGTTTTCCAAACTACAATGCGCTAACAAACCATCTAAAAGAAGCAACAGGACGCTATTATGGATCTCCAATGCGAACTTTCATTGAGTCACTCATGGAAGAAGATGCAATAAAAAGGCAATTCGATATCGAGCTCGAAAAAGCAAAAGAAGATCACCTGCCAGTAGGCGCAGAAGGACAAGACTATAGAGTTTTCGACATATTTTTTACATTCGGATTCGCTGGAGAATTGGCTACAAAATACGGCATTACTGGATGGCCAGGGCTTTTTCCTAGATAGTGCTATTGATTTTTGAGAAGAAATCTCCGAATATTAATAAAGTTTTAATATTTGGAGTAGAGATGAAAATCATAGAGGCACTAAAAGAGATAAAAGATGATCGCAAG
>BNWE01000352.1 GCA_025998595.1 Alphaproteobacteria bacterium
TTTTTCGTAGGAATTATACCAGATTATCCGCTTTTGATAGACGAAAAATTGTCGGGTTTTCTTAAAAATCCCATTCTCCAACGGTGTGTAATCGATTAATTTGCTGCCTCTCGGTAGCGGGATAACGTATTGTAAATGCTGCCTTTTTAGCTCTTTGATGTTTGATTTGCTATAGAATCCTTTGTCCGCGACCATAATTGCATCGTCCAACTCCATTTCTTCCAGACACAATTTCATGGAAGAAACGTCTGGAATATTGCCGTTCACGAGCCGATAATAGATTGGCTTTTTGATAACGGGGCTAAATAGGTACATGAGTCTAATTTGCTTGTCAAATCCGTCTGGATTATGCCCCAACACGCTGGCGGTGATATGCTCCGATGAACTGATGGCGTGCGTTGAGTCCATTAGCATAAAATTATCTGATGTTTCCGGTGATATTGGCAGAAGAGCCCTCATCCATTGCACGATTTTATTTCTGTTCTCGCCAACCTTTTTTAACGTTTCGGCAATCTTCTTGTCCGTCAAGCGGAAATCTTTGCACCAAGATTCGGAGCAAAAATCCTGCTCATGATAGTGCGCAAGACGCTTGATCGGAGCTTGACGCGACCATCTCATCATGGCAAAAACAAGCAATTGCTCTACCGTCTCTTGATCAAAAACCATAGGTAGAGACCGAATTTCATCGGCCAATAATTCCTCAAATAACGCGAAAATTCCGAACATTTTGCTATCGACATTGCGTGGTTTTTGGATAATTTCACGCAACATATTCTTGGGCGAGGGGACAAATCCATCCTTCTCTGTGATCTTGCCCAGCAATTTCACGGTCTTGCGCTTGGAGCGCTTGGTCTCCTTGTCATATTGATAGGTGACTTCATACTTATAGTAATGCCCTTTGATCCGCTTTATGACCGTATGCGACTCTTTAAAACGAGAAACCCACTCCGGAAAACCCATATCTCCACCTCCAAAATATGCGCACCTAATTAGGTGCCGCTAAAATTAAAACATGCCTTAAGCATAATATCA
>BNWE01000353.1 GCA_025998595.1 Alphaproteobacteria bacterium
TACTTGTAATATTTGCCTTTTATACACTTTATTTCCGTACGTGGCTCTTTAAACTTCTGTGCCCATTCTGGTAAATACATCTCATCCTCACAAAAAATAGACCACCTAATTAGGTTGCATAAATAGTGCCATATCAAAAACGTAACATCAAGATATATTTTTATTTTTTTTCTATTTTTTCTTATCTAGGGGGTAATTTCATGCGGAGTTAGGGGGCAAACTGATGAAGGTTTTGAAGAGCTTGTTAATTCAATAAACAGGGAAGACATCAAAAGAAAAATAAAGAAAATAAACATTTTGGACGCATCTTATTTGTATAGGCACTGTATCCATAATTTTTCGCAATTGTCTTGTCAAGGTAAGCAATCAATATGGTTTATAAATAATCGGCATCTTATCGAGAAAATAGAATGTGATGTAGCTATAGATTCATGGGCTAACAAAGTCAACAGCGATGAATTCAGACGATGGCATGCTCAAATAATGGTAGATTTTGCTGGAAATCCGGATGGTAGCGGTATCGTACAAGATTTTAGAGACATGGTGATATCAGAAGCAGAAAGAGCAGTTGCTAAAAAGCACGGTACATTAGAAAATTGCATAAATTTCATTCTAGAAGAAAGAGCCCTTTACTGTGCATTCCATAAAAATGCAGTCATAATATATCCAATATCTTTTAGTAGGTCGCTGCGAGATATTTGCAAGCGCTATGATCTAAACATTAAGCAATTATCATATAGCCTTTCTACAAAACTACAAAAGCAACAGCACAAACAACTGCATAAAATGCATGATCACTCAAAAATATGTGAACAGCTTATGTCATCTTTGAATTTAGCTCTAAAAGCTAACATCTTTGTTATAGATCAGTATGGCAGATATATATACAAGAACCACGGGCGTTTCATAAAATTTTAGAGATATGTTTAGTTAATGTTTGGGAGGCTTGTTCGACGAGCTTGCACGTCATAAAAATGCACAAAAAAGTAGCAAAAAACGATTGATTGCTACGTTTTTT
>BNWE01000354.1 GCA_025998595.1 Alphaproteobacteria bacterium
GCAATAATTGAAAGAGAGGCAGAGGCTGTTGATTTATAAACAACCTCAACCCCAAGATGCTCAAAGGCATCGTCAAACGCATTTTTCAACGCCTCTTTTATCAAGCTCATATGGTGACCTTTACCAACACACCAGGACGTAAACACATCGGCAGCGGATTGCTTTGGGTATGCAGATCTGTCCCACGATCGAATTTTCTAGGACACTGTTTTGCATACATCGGCAACCCCAGCGTGTTGACTGTTTCGTTGAAATCGGCGGGAGCAAAGTACGTCACAAAAGTTTCCGCAGTCCCAGTTGGAAAGCAATGACCTTCATTGGCAGCGATAAATCTGCGGACATTTCCGTTCATGTCCGTAGCCTGTCCGCGATATTCCTCGAAAGTAATTCCACCAAAAGTAAATCCAGTGCGCATGTCATTTCGAAGCGCAGATCCTTCTTGCCATAATTCGTAGGCTTCTTTGACTTTCGAATGAGAAGTAAGTGCATCGAAAAATTCCGGCGAAACCAAACAATGAACGCCAGTCATAAATTCACCACGCAGATTGTCTTCGATGTGTCGTACAACTTCCAAACATTTTCTCTTTACATCAGTAGTCGTTGTTCCCAATGCAAAACTTACAACCTTTGGAGTGATTTCGAACTCATCGTACAGGTTGTAAAGCGTTGAGCTGTCGGCATCTAAAATGTATCCCTTTAGCGCACCCATTCGCAGATGCTCCAAAGTTATCGCATGTTTGTTGCGCATCGATTGCAGATGATCAGTAATCACTTCTGCAATCGCCTGCAATTCCGTTTCGCTACCGAAAGCGCGAATGCCTTGAACCTCTTCTGGCAACACAACATCGTCGTGAGGAATATGCGGAATCGAAAATGACCGCATCTTGCGTTTGCCTTGTGTTCCCACAGTACCAGGTGCTCCAGGATGTTGAGTTGGCAGCAGATTCAGCACACCATTGCGCTCTTCGATGGCGATATTTCTTGTACGCACGGATTTTTGTGGAAATAATTTTA
>BNWE01000355.1 GCA_025998595.1 Alphaproteobacteria bacterium
GACGAATTTCGTGCGGGTGGAATGGATGCGCCAGTTGAAATTGATCTTGGCATGGAAAAATTGGAGGCAGATTTGACTTTCGCCGAATATGATTCCGAGCTCATCAAATTATTTGGCTTAACTGAAGGAAACGAAACGGCTCTGACCTTGCGTGGTGTGATTCAAAGTACTGGAAATGCAGACTCGGTCATCATCAATCTACGAGGCATTATTAAAGAGATGGACTTCGGCAGCTGGAAACCAGCGGATAAAACAACGCTCAAGTGCTCGATTTCCTGTGCCTACTACAAGTTGTCCATTGCAGAAAATAATATCGTCGAAATCGATGCCATAAACATGATTCGCAAAATTAATGGAGTCGATCAATTGAGTAGTCATCGCACGATACTTGGGATCTAAAAGGAGAAATTGAAAATGGAAAAAATAAAACTTAGCGAGCCAATCAAAATTGACGGTGTTTTGGTGCATGAAATTTCATTGCGGAGACCAAAAGTTCGAGATCGCCTTCTGGTTGAAAAGGGAAATGGCAACGATGCCGAAAAAGAAGTAAATTTCATCGCAAATTTAGCGTCGATCACACCTGAAGAAGTACAGGAAATTGACCTGCAAGATTACGCGAAAATCCAGGATGTTCTACGCAATTTTTTAGTCCAGCCGGATCAGCCTCAGAATTGAGGCATGCTGTTTTGGCAATGGCATCGCACGCAAACGGTGGAATTTCCGAATGGTTGGACATGGATTTAGATGAGTTTTTGTTGTGGATTGAGGCATTGCAAGCGATGAACAAGTAAACGGGTGCAGGGATCATCCCTGCTGGATTTAGATAAATTTGTGCTTGGTCGCAAGACTTAAAGGAAATAAATGGCAGATAATAAACATCAAGTATCAGTTGTAATTGGAGCGGCGCTGAGTAGTGGTTTTAAAGAAGCCATTTCCACAAGCCAAACCGATTTTTTTAAACTTGGCGGCATTATCAAAGAACTCGACTCATCAACGCTTGGAGTTG
>BNWE01000356.1 GCA_025998595.1 Alphaproteobacteria bacterium
AGACCTGTTAGAGACTTCATTAGGCGATCATGCTTCAATACCATTTCAAAACTTAACATCTCGTCAACCTCTACGCAAAATAATATCTACTTTAACTCTTTTTCGGTTGTTCGTGAACAGGGTTAATCTCGATGGACAATGAGCCATTCTCTTTGCGATAACCATCTAAGAGGTTATAACAAGGATCTTTCGATAGTTTGCAATCGTTGTTTACTACCCAAATATCGTGCGTTTTCGCCGGCGTATTTCTGCGAGCATCCTCATTAGACTGTATGTTCTCTATGAGATATACGCCAGCGCCGTGCGCAGTATGCAAATTTATCAGGTAGTAAGTGCTATCGCAGCAAAAACCGCCGCTGATCGAGCAAGCAATGATCGCACAGCCAATTGCTCGACAAACAATTCGCCGCAAGTTGTTTGCAAACACTCTATCGAAACATTTATATATTATGACACCAAACATATTATTATCCGTTAAAAAATATTGACCAATAAACCTTGTCGCAAAAGCTGACTTTTGGCTCTGTCTTGCAACAGGCATAATATATCATGTTTGTTGTGCGCTAGTCTATTGGAGGAATACGAAAAAGATGATCGTCGATAGAAAAGCGCTAAGATTTCAAAACAATGTTAGTTGGGCACTTTTCTTTTTCGGTTTCTGGCACTCATAGATTTTGTTGTAGAAATTGTACTTTTTTCGAAAAGATGCGATTTTCTGTCTAAAGATTTCTGAGTAATTTTTATCGACATAGGCGCCATTATAAAGTAGTGCGATTTTCGGAAGCAGGTCGGGAAATTGATTTTTTATGTAAGCGTAGAAAACACGTTTTGTCTCGCCTCGCAGATGAAGCATTGCCGGAATGATGCTGGTCGCTCCATTTTCTTTGGAGATTCTGAATATGGCTTCCAAATTTTCTATGCTGTCTGTGAGATGCGGAATTATCGGCATCATCAATACGCCGGCATCTATTCCACGATTGCTCAATGCATTCAACATTTTTAGAC
>BNWE01000357.1 GCA_025998595.1 Alphaproteobacteria bacterium
TGCTCTATCGCACACGATAAATGCGAAACTGTACCAATCGTTAACCTCATTTCTAAATCCTTTCATTACAAAAACTACTCGGATCATAACATTTCTATTAATTTTCTCAATCACGTCGGGTGGTAAGATTCAAGACAGAAGACCTAATCGAATACGCTCGAAATCCAAGAAAAAACGATGATGTTGTTGATAAAATGGTCTCATGTATCAAGGAATTTGGTTTTCGAATTCCGATCGTAGCCAAGAGTGATGGAACCGTTGTCGATGGTCATCTCCGATTGAAAGCTGCCAAAAAACTTGGCTTGAAAGAAGTGCCTGTCGTAATTGCAGATGATCTTACAGATACTCAAATCAAAGCTTTTCGTTTGGTCGCAAACCGGTCTGCAAATTGGGCTGAATGGGATGAGGAATTATTGAAGCTAGAATTGGAAGATCTCAAAAATCTCGACTTCGATCTTGATCTTACTGGTTTTGACCTAAATGAAGTCGAGAGGCTTTTGCGAAACGAAGATGAAATACAAGAAGACGATTTCGAAGAAGTTATTGCAGACGAAAATGTTCCGGTAATTAGCAAGCTTGGAGATCTCTGGATTTTGGGAGAGCATCGTTTACTCTGCGGTGATTCAACCAGAGAAGATGATTTCCAAAAATTGCTTTGTTCAGAAATAGCCAACATGACTTTTACGGATCCTCCATATAATGTCGATTACGATCAGAAGGGCAAAAATAAAATTTTGAACGATAATTTGGGAACAGAGTTCAACGGATTTCTCGAAAAAATTTGCACAAATATTCTGAGTCACACAAAAGGGATTATCTACATTTTTATGTCGATCTCAGAAATTGGAAACCTAAAAAGGGAATTTGAAAAAGCAGGGGGGCATTGGTCGACATTTATTATATGGATAAAAAATCATTTCGCACTTGGTCGTTCCGACTATCATCGCCAATATGAACCAATTCTCTATGGATGGCCTGAAGGATCAGAGCATTATTGGTGTGG
>BNWE01000358.1 GCA_025998595.1 Alphaproteobacteria bacterium
CTACTCCTGGCAATAGACGCACGCACCCTTCTATGATGGCCATTGCTGCAACCTCGCCTCCCATCAGCACGAAATCTCCCCGAGATACTTCTTCAAACTCATAGCGATCTAGAATTCGCTGATCGACGCCCTCGTAACGTCCGCAGAGAAGCGTAACGCCAGACGATCTACTCATGTCAGCTAAATCTTTTTGTTTCAGCTGACGTCCACGTGGAGAAAGATAAATCTTTTTGGTGTTTCGAGCCTCTTTAGAAAGCGGTTCGTAGGCAGTTGTTTTACTTCCGTTTAATGTTTTGGTGATAATTCCGACAGCTATCCTTTATTTTACTGATTACAATTGGAAGTTAAATGATTTTTATTTGCTTGTTACTGGAACAATTTTATTGGTTTCTGGACTGTTTTTAGCAGGTTGGACCATGTGGCTTTTTGCGAAAAAAGGGAAAGGAACCGCCGCTCCTTGGAATCCTCCCAAAAAGTTGGTTGTGGCGGGGCCCTATTGTTATGTCAGAAATCCAATGATAACGAGCGTACTTATAATGTTGCTTGCTGAATCGATACTTTTAAATTCTTGGTATATTTTTGTCTTGTTTATTTTGTTTTTGATTGGAAACATGATTTACTTTCCGTTGTTCGAAGAAAAAGCTTTGGAGAAAAGATTCGGCAAAGATTATGCGCTTTACAAACAAAATGTTCCCCGCTGGATCCCGCGGTTTCGGTGGCGGCATAAATCTAAAAAAGAAATTACTGGAAATCGAAAGTTATAACGAATGCAATTAGAGCATCTTTTTGATCAAATTTTTGAAGAAAAATCATCAGTTTTAATATAGGGAAAGTTTCCGTTCCATCTTTAAACCATAGATTATTTTTAGACTATCATACGTTATTATATAAGTCAACCTTGTTTTTTTTGTTTTTTTTATCGACAAAGCCCGGCACAAAATCGTACGATGGATGGAATGTTTTTTGTAAAAAACACTTGGAAAGATGACTCATACCCATATAT